>DAINBS010000063.1:0-11425 GCA_036732805.1 Gemmatimonadales bacterium
CGAGCTGACCAAGAAGGCCGCGGTGGTCGACGCGCCGCTGGGGCGCGGTCACGTCGTCTACTTCGCGATCCGGCCCTTCTGGCGCTGGCAGACCCAGGGCTCGTTCGCGCTGGCGCTGAACGCGATCGCCAACTGGAACGCGCTGGACTAGGTCAGGCGGTCAGGCGGTCAGCGCATCGTCGGGCAGCCGAGGTCGGTCGGATCCGGCGCCCCGTACGACGCCGTGACGAGCCGCGCGGGCCCGTCCGCAGGCACGGACAGCACGTAGAGCACCGCGTACTGGTTGTCGCACAGATCCGGAAGCCGCGGGCCGCCGAGGGCGGTGACGATGGCCGGAATGGTGTTCGAGTGACCCACGACGAGCACGCTCGCGCCTGAGCGGCGGGCCCGAACCGAGTCGGCCACGGCCGCCACGTGGGCCGCGATATCCCGCCCGACCTGCACCTCGATGGGCGTGAGACCGCGCTCCTGCGCCACCGGCACCGCGGTGTCACGCGTGCGGCGGAAGGGTGTCACGACGATCGCGTCGATCCCGGCCGCGGCGACCGCACCCGCCAGCGCCTGAGCCCGCGCCTGCCCGGCCGCGGTGAGCGGCGGGTCGTTGCCCGGCTCGCTCTCCTTCTCCGCGTGGCGTACGAGAATCACGATCCGGTCGCTGGTATGATCCTGCGCCACGGCGCTCTTGCCGGACAGGGATACCAACGCCAGGGTGGCCGCGAGCACGAGCAGTCGCTGGATCATGGGGGGCTGGGTTCCTCGGATGGCTTGAGGGTGCTGGGGATCAGCGGCGTTGCGTCGCCCGGTCGAGCGAGAAGTACACCGGCAGTCGCACCAGGGTCGCAACGGCCTTGCCCCCCTGCGAGGCGGATGTGAAGCGCGCCGCGCGAACGGCGGCCTCCGCGGGCCTGGCAAAGATCTCGTTCGATGCCGCGACGAGACGGACATACTTCTGGTCCACGCTCCCGTCAGGCGCCACCACGAAGTCGTAGACGGCCCAGCCCTGAAGGCCCTGGTTCCATGCCGCTTCAGGGTACTTGAGCTCGCCCAGTCGCTGCAGTGTGGCGTTCGCGAGCCCGGCCTTGGTGGTCGGAAGCCCCGGGATGGCCTCGGTGAACATCCGCACCTTGGAGAGGTCCGGGATGGGCGGCATCGCCTTCACGGCGACCGGTGGCGCCGCGGTTCCGCCGCCGGTCGTGCGGCCGCCGCCGCAGGCTGTCAACGCGAGGAGCATCGCCATCGCAAGCCCTGTCAGGCAGTGCGCGGGGAGCCTGAACGGGGATCGGGGTGACAGAGGCATTTCGGTTCCCGAAAAGAAGGTCGGATTCGCGGTGTCAGTGGATCGCGCGAGGGGGACAAGATATACGAGGCGCGCCGGCTATGCCGGCGCGCCTCGTCGGTTCCATCTCCGGACTATCGGATCGCGTTCGTGTACGCGGCCGACAGGGCCGAGTCCTGCGCGATCACGTACATCAGGGAGTCGAGCCCGGCGGCCGTGAGGCCGTTCGCCGCCAGGATCGAATCGGCTGCGGCGGGGTTCGCTTCGATTCCGCGGGCCACCGCCACCGCGCGCGCGACCTCGGGCGGCAGCGCCGCGGCTTCCGTCATCGGTGCTGACTCGGTCTCGGCTTGCTGCTGTTCGGTACCGCACCCGGCCGCCAGGAACCCGGCGACCGCGAGACACCCGATCAATCCGCGGGTCATTGGCGTCGCCCCCTCCCCTTGCCGGCGCTGTCGGCCTTGGCGCGCGCGGCGCTGTCCATCCGGCTCCGGACATCGGTGGGGCGGCGGCCCTGTGCGTCGGCGGCCGGCTGCGCGCCGTGCTCGTGGCCCTGCCCGGCGCCCTTCGGACCATGGCCCATTCTCGCGTGCTCGGCCCGGATGGCTTCGGAAAGCTCCCGGCCGCGCTTGCCCGCGGCGAGCTGAGCCTGGACGAACGCCCCGAAGTTGTCCTTCGGTGCCCCCGCCCTGATGGCCTCGGTCTCGGCCTCGATCGCTTCCTGGGCATCCCCGGCGGGTAGCCCCCGCCGTCGGATCTGGTCCAGCACGACGCGGATTGCACTGTCCGGGATGCCGGCCTGACGCGCGTCCGCCGTGGTCCGGGGCAGGCGCAGTACCCGCATCAATGCCGCAACGGCCGCCGAGTCGAGCGGCTGACTCTGCGCCGCCAGGCTGCTCCAGGGGAGCAGCGTCGCGGCGACGAGCAAAGTCCAACGCATCACAAGCCTCCTTCGGGTGATCCCGAATGATACGTCGGAGCCCACCGCGGTGCCGGGTGGGTGCGGCTGGGCGCTCGCCGGGGGGAGCTTAGCGGCGCGGTTCCTCGATGCGGCCGCCCAGCGCCTCGATGGCCCGGCGCGCGCGCTCCACGAGCGGCTGGAGTGCCGGGTCGGCGTGCTGCCACGCGTCAATGAACCGCTGGTAGAGCGCGATGGCTTCGTCGGTGCGGCCCAGCTGCTGCAGGATGGCCGCGCGTTCGGCCCACGATCGAACCAAGGCGCCGGGGACACTGACCGGATGGGGGGCGGAGTCCGCCCATGCATGGATGGCCGCCGCTTCCTCGAGACGGCCGGCCCGCGCGAACACGTCACCCCACCCCAGCGCCCACACCACCCGGGCTGCGCCGTCCGGGACGCGAGCGCGATCCACCACTGCCGTGCCGCGGCCGTTGCCCACCGCCGCCGCGGCCGCCCTCAGCGCTCCGGCGGTGTCGCCACGCTCGATCGCCATCTCGGCGCTCGTCATCGAGGACGCGGGGACGTACGGCAGCACCCGATGGAGCGGAAGCGTGTCACGCTCGATCAGGTAGGTGAGCAGCGCGACCTGGGCGCTGTTGAGCATGGCCGTGCGCCGCGCGGCCGTGTCGGTGGCGGTGCGACGCTCCACGATGTCGAGCCACCGGGTTACCAGCGCGGTCGCACTGTCGGGGGGCTGGCCGGTCTGGGCATACGCCGAGGCCCGCACCAGAAGGGCAAGGTCTTCCTTGTCGTAGCTGATGCCGCCCGGCCCCGGCACCGAATCGAGTGGAATCGCGTTCCACACGGTTTCCACCAGCCGCACGGATTCCCGCGCTCGACCCGCCCCGGCAAGCAGATTGGCGCCGACGTTCTGGACGGGAGAGATCCCGAACACGCCGATCGTGTCGCCGGTGGCGAGCCCGCGGCTCAGCCACCACCCGGCCTCACCGTATCGGCCCTGGTTGCCCGCCAACACGGCCTCGAGTGCCGCTGCCGACGCCTGTGCGTCCAGATCGCGCAGCTCGTCGATGTGCTGGCGCGCCTCGTCCCACGCCTGCTCCCCGATCAGCGCCATCGCGAGCTGCTGGTGCGCGAGCGGCAACGTGGGTTCGACGGACACCCAGTTGCGCGCGGTGGCGACCCGTTGCTGGAGTGCGGCACGCTTCGCGCTGTCGACCACCGTCTGTCCGAATCGAGCCACGAGGTCCGGCTGGAGCCCGTACGCGGCGGAATCGGCGAGGCAGACCACCCCGTTGGCGGGCGCCGCGCACGTGGCGAGCCCGTCGAGGATGTGGCGATACGCCACGACGTACGTCGAATCCAGCGCGAGGGCCCGCTGGAACGCGCGCAGCGCCGTGCCGACGTTCCCGTAGCCGGGGGGTGGCGGGAAGGACGGCGCCTGATGGTGGAAATGCGCCTCGCCGAGCTGGTACCAGGCCTCGACGTCCAGCGAGTCTCGGGCGATCATCGTTTCAGCAATGGAGCGCGCCTCGGCCATCCGACCCGCTTCATACGCCGCGTAGTACTGGATGAGGTCGCGCAAACGCGGCGGCAGCGATCCGCTGTACTGCTGTGCCTTGGCGATCAGCGTCCGGCGCCGCTCCGGGTTGCCGGTGAAGGTCGTCGACTCCCATCCCACCGCGTCGCGCAGGCGGACGTACGCCAGGGCAAACGTCGAGTCGAGGGCAATCGCCCGCTCGAGGTGGGTGACGGCGGAGTCGATCCGGAAGTGCTGCAGGTGATAGACGCCCGCGCGGTACGCCTGGTACGCCTCGAGCGAGCGCGTGGTCTGCGCGACCAGCTCCGGTCGCTCCCCCGGCGGTGCGCCGCTGATCCGCAGGATCCGCGCGGCCAGCGCATCGAACAGGGGCCGGGGGTCCGTTCCCCATCCGGCGCCGACGATCTCCGTTGCGATGCGCTCGCCAGTGCGGACGTCGTGGATCTTGGCCTCCACCACGAGCGAGTCCCCCTGGCGCCGGATGTCGCCGAGGACGAGCGTGCCGACGCGGGCGTCGCGGGCCAGGGACTGGGCGAGGTCGAAGTCGAGCGCCGCCGGTCCCGCCACGTCCTTGCGCCGGAGCAGCGACGCGGTCCGCTCGTCGTCGAACACGCGGAGGTCCCGCCACTGCTGGACCGCCAGGCCCAGCAGGTTCATCGCTCCCTGCTCGAGATAGCTCAGCGCCGCGTCGCCCGTCTGGTTCTCGAACGGGTAGATGATGAGGCTCTGGCGCGGGTCCCCTTCGACACGGAACCCGCGGGGCCAGAACGCCACGGCGCTCGCGCCGGCCACGGCAATCGCGGCGACCGCGATGAGGTTCCGCCGACGGTGCTGTCCGCGGAACCGATAGCCGACACCGCTCGTGACGGCGTCGAGGGCGGTTGCCAGCTCGCCCGCCGTCGCGAAGCGGTCGGCGGGCTCGCGCGCGAGCGCGCGTTCGAGTACGGGCTGCACCCCGAGCGGGTCGCTGGCCAGGCGGGGGCGTGATCCCTGGAGGGTCTGCGCGACTACGGCCTGGGGAGTCGGGCCGTCGAACGGCGGCGACCCCACCAGCATCTCGTACAGGACGCAACCGAGCGCGTACACGTCGGTCCGCCCGTCCACGTCCTGCTCCCCAAGGGCCTGTTCCGGGCTCATGTAGCTGGGCGTGCCGACCGCCATGCCGGCCTGAGTGAGCCCGGCCTGCGCCGACGCCGTGAGCGCGCGGGCGATGCCGAAGTCGGCCACCACGGCGTGCCCGTCGGACAGCAGGATGTTGGCCGGCTTGATGTCCCGATGGACGATGCCCTGGCGGTGCGCATAGTCGAGGGCGTTCGCCACCTCGCGCGCGATGCGGAGCGCCTCGTTGCTCGGCACCTGGTGGTCGCGCAGCAGCCGGTCCCGCAGCGTTTCGCCCGGCACGAACGGCATCACGTAGAACAGCAGCCCGTCGGCCTCGCCGGAATCGTAGACCGGCAGGATATGCGGGTGCTGCAGCCTGGCGGCGATCTCGATCTCGCGCAGGAACCGCTCGGGCCCGATGGCCGACGCGAGCTCGGGGCGGAGCAGCTTGATGGCCACGCGCCGGCCGTGCTTGCGGTCGAGCGCGCTGTAGACGATGGCCATGCCGCCGTGGCCCACTTCCGCCTCGACCTCATAGCGATCGCCGACGGCGTCCTGCAATCGGTCCCGGATGCCCTTCATCGCTTCCCTCGTCCCAGGTGTCTGAACGGCCGCCCGGTGGTCGGCGGCTCACACAATGTACGCCAATATTGGCAGGAGGTTTCGACTTGCACCGCGGGACGCGCGGCTGCCGCCATCGTGGCGCCTGGCCGACAGCGGGGTGAAGCGGGAGGACGCGGGATTGAGCGGGATCGGTGGGCCGCATCCCGCCTCATCCCGCGCTATCCCGCTTATCCCGCCCTATCCCGCCTATCCCGCGTTTATCGGGAGCTTCCGCACCGGATTCCCGGTGAGCGCCAGAATCGCGTTGCACACCGCCGGCGCGATGCAGGGCGTGCCCGGCTCGCCAATGCCGCCGTGCGCGTCGCCCGCGTTCAGAATGTACGTCTCGATCCGCGGGGTCTCACGCATCCGGAGCACGCGGTAGTTGTGGAAGTTGGTCTGCTCGGGCCGCCCGCCGTCGAGCGTGATCTGGCCCCACAGCGCCGCCGAGAGGCCGTAGATCACGCCGCTGTCCATCTGCGCCGCGATCGTGTCGGGGTTGATGGCCTGGCCGCAGTCCACCGCGCACACCACGCGATGCACCCGCGGGCCGTCGCGCTCCATCGTGACGTCCGCGGCCTGGGCCACCCATGAGCCGAAGCAGGCGTGCACCGCGATCCCGAGCGCGTGCCCTTCGGGAACGGCGCCGCCCCACCCGATCTTCTCCGCGGCCGCGTTCAGGACGCGCAGGTGGCGCGGCTGGTCCTGCAGGAGGCGCTGACGGTAGGCGAGGGGGTCGTGGCCGCCCGCCCGCGCCAGCTCGTCGAGGAAGCACTCGGTGACGTAGGCGTTCTGCGAGCTGCCCACCGACCGCCACCACCAGGTGGTGATCGGCAGCTGGGGGCGCGCATACGTGACCCGCAGGTTCGCGACGCGGTAGGGGAGGTTCGACGCGCCCTCCACGCTGCTCGTGTCGATGCCGTCCTCGAGCGGGCCGAACTGCTCCGTGATCGAGGCACTCGCGATCCGGTGCTCCCAGGCCACCGGCCAGCCGGCCGCGTCGAGACCGGCGGCGAACTCGTTGTAGGCCACCGGCCGGTACCACCCGGCCCGCATGTCGTCCTCCCGCGTATACACGACCTTGACGGGCTTGCCGAGCAGCTTGGACACGTGCACAGCGTCCTCGACGAAGTCGGTCTGCGAGCGCCGGCCGAACCCGCCGCCCAGGAAGAGCGTGTGCAGCGTGATCTGCTCTGGCGCGAGTCCGGTGATCCGGGCCGCCGCCTGCACCGACGATGTCTGCGCCTGGGTCGGCGCCCAGATGTCGCACTGGTCGGCCCGGACGTGCGCGGTGCAGTTCATCGGCTCCATCGTGGCATGCGCAAGGTACGGGGCCTCATACACGGCCTCCACGCGGCGGGCGGCGCCCGCGAACGCCCGGCCGACGTCGCCCTCGTTCCGCGCCACGGCTCCGCTTCCCGCGATCTCCTTGAGCATGGCCGTGATCCGTGCCGACGACAGCTCGCCCCACTCCTTGGTGTCCCATTCGACCTGGAGGGCGCGCCGTCCCTGCTCGGCGGCCCAGAAGCTCTCCGCCACCACGGCGACGCCGTGCGGGATCTCGACCACGTCCACGACGCCCGGGACCGCGCGTGCGGCCGTCGCGTCCACCTGCCCCACCGCGCCGCCGAATACCGGCGGCCGGGCCACCTGCGCCACGAGCAGTCCGGGCACCTTCGCGTCCAGCCCGAACACGGCGCTGCCGTCCACCTTGGCCGGGCTGTCCAGCCGCTTCGTGGCCTTGCCGATGTACCGGAAGGAGGCCGGGTCCTTGAGTCCGGGATTCCGGGGCATGGGCAGCTGGCTCGCCCGCTCGGCGAGCGCGCCGTAGTCCAGCCGGCGGCCGCCGGCGTCGTGGATCACCTGGCTCGACTCGGCGCGGCACGCCGACGCCGGCACACCCCATTCCGCCGCCGCGGCGGTCACGAGCATCTGGCGCGCCGCCGCCCCGGCCTCGCGAATGGACTCGTAGCCCAGGCGAATGCTCGTGCTGCCGCCGGTGCTCTGCCGGCCGTATCGCGCCTCGTCGGCGAGCGAGTGGACCGCCTGGACCCGGCTCCAGTCGGCCTCCATCTCGTCCGCGACGATCATCGCGAACGCCGTCATCGTCCCCTGGCCCATCTCCGACTCCGACACGGCAATCGTGACCAGGCCGTCGGTCCCCACGTGCACCCAGGCGTTGATCTCGCCGGCGGCGCGCGGCGCCTCCGTCCTGCTCGCGCGGCAGGCGATGAGCAGGCCGGCGCCGGCAAGCGCGCTTACCTGGAGGAACTCGCGCCGGTCGATGGTTCTCGCGATCGCGGTCATGTCCGTGCCCCCTTCGCGGCGGCGTGGATCGCGGCGCGGATCCGGTTGTACGTCCCACACCGGCAGAGGTTGCCCGACATGGCCTCGTCGATGTCCGCATCCGTGGGGTCCGGCGTGCGCGCCAGCAGGGCGGCGGCCGCCATGATCTGCCCGGACTGGCAGTAGCCGCACTGCGGGACGTCAATCTCGAGCCACGCCTGCTGGACGGGGTGCAAGGCGCCGCCTTGTGCCAGGCCCTCGATGGTGGTCACTCGCCGGCCGGCGACCGCGGTGATGGGCGTGATGCAGGAGAATGTCGGATCTCCGTCCAGGTGCACCATGCACGAGCCGCACTGCGCGATCCCGCAGCTGTACTTGGTACCGGTGAGTCCGAGCGTCTCGCGGAGCACCCAGAGCAGGGGCATGTCTCCGGGAACGTCCACGGTCGTCTCGGCGCCATTCAGCGTGAATTGAAAAGCCGGCACGGGACCTCCGGAAGCGATTGCAGAATGCAGATGGCAGAGTGCAGATTGGCCGGGCCGTTCGTTCGCAACCTGCAATCTGCAATCTGCCATCGGTAATCGCCATGCGCTCCCTGCTTCCGCCCGCCCTCCTCGTGGCCACTGCCTGCGCGGTCCGCGACCCCTTCCCGTTGCCCGCCGATCCACCGGGCGTCCAGGCGGTTTCCCTGTTGGGCGACAGCCTCACGCCGCCCGCGCCCCCCGATTCGGTGCGGGAGGCACAGTGGCGCCAGCTGGACAGCGCGCATGCGGCGCTCCGCGCGCGCCCTGACGATCCCGAGGCGCTCATCTGGCTCGGCCGCCGGCTCGCCTACCTCGGCTACTATCGCCTGGCCATTGACGCGTACACGGCGGGAACCGCCGCGCATCCCGAGGATGCCCGGTTCCTCCGGCACCGCGGCCACCGGCGCCTCACCGTGCGCGAGTTCGATGCGGCGGCCACCGACCTTGCCCTGGCGGCCAAGCTGGTGCAGGGTCAGGACGATGTGGTCGAGCCGGACGGTCAGCCGAATGCCCGGGGGATTCCCACCAGCACGCTCCAGTTCAACATCTGGTACCACCTGGGGCTCGCGCACTTCTTCAAGGGCGACTTCTTGCGGGCGAAGAGCGCATGGGAACAGTGCCTGACGGTCTCGAGGAACCCGGACGCGCTGGTCGCCACGACCTACTGGCTGTACCACACCGCGCGCCGGCTGGGTGACGCGGAAGGCGCCCGCCGGCTGCTCGATCCCATCGTGCGCGGTATGGACGTCGTCGAGAACGCCGCGTACCACCGCCTGCTGCTCGCATTCATGGGGGCGACCGAGCCCGGCGACCTCCGCGGTCCGGTGAGCGCCGGCAGTGCGCTCGACGATGCCACCGAGGGGTTCGGCATCGGACACTGGCTGCTCGTCGAGGGCGACACGACCGGCGCCTTCGAGGCGTTCCGGTCGGTGCTCGCGGGTCCCCAGTGGGCGGCGTTCGGGTACCTCGCGGCCGAAGCGGAGGTGGTGAGGCGGGGGGAGCGGTAGGGGCGCACACCGCGTGGTGCTACCTTAGCGGGCATGGATCTCCTTCCGGCCGCGATTCTCGTGCTTGCGGTTGCGGTCGTCGTGGCCGCGCTCGTGCTCCGGCGCGGGCCGGCCGACCCCGGCTCGGTGGCGGCACAGCTGGCGGAGGTGCGCGCGAGGCTCGATACGCTGGCGCGCGGGCAGGCGGACCTCCCCGGGACGGTGGCGAACGGCGCGGCCGTCCAGGCCCGAGCCCTGGCCGATGTCCGGGAGCGGCTGGCGGAACTCGTGGCGGCGGCGCGGAGTCTCGACGGGCTCGACGAGGCCATCGGCGACCTGCGCCGAGTGCTGACGGTGCCCAAGCTGCGCGGCGCACTGGGCGAGCTGTGGCTGGAGGAGCTGCTGCGGGACGCGCTCCCCCCGGGGCACGTCGAGCTGCAATACCGGTTCCGCTCCGGAGAGCGGGTGGATGCGGTGGTGCGCCTCCGCGACCGCCTGGTGCCGGTGGATGCGAAGTTCCCGCTCGACGCGTGGCAGCGCGTCCTTGCCGCCGAGGGTCCGGAAGCCGACCGCGAGCGGCGGGCCTTCCTCCGCGCCGTGCGCGCCCGGGTGGACGAGATTGCCGACAAGTACGTCCGGCCCGATGAGGGCACGACGGACTTCGCCATCATGTACGTGCCCGCTGAAGGGGTGTTCTACGAGGCGATCCTCCGGGACGAGTCCGGCGACGGCGCCGAAACCACGCTGGAGTACGCCCGGCGCCGCCACGTGCTCGTCGCATCGCCGCACACGCTCTGGGCGTACCTTGGGGCGGTGGCGCACGGCCTGCGCGGCGTGGTGCTGGAAGCGCGCGAACGGGAGGTGCTCGACGCCCTCACGGGCCTGCAGCGCGACGTGACGGCGTACTTCGATGCGGCTGAGGTGGCCCGGAGGCACCTGGGCAACGCGGTGCGCCAGTTCGAAGAAGCGGAGCGGCTGGGTTACCGGCTGCAGGATCGGATCGGCGCGCTGCTGTCGGAGGGTCCACCGCCCCCAGACCCGCCGGAGCCGGATACCTAGTGCCGTTCCAACTTGTTCCACCTACGGATTCGCCTGGGGCGATCCCTAGGCCAAACAAGTTGGATCGGCACTAGCCGCGCAGGACGGCGAGCGCGGCGTCGTGCAGCCGCCCGTTGGAACTGATCAGACTCCCTCCGTTGATGTCGCGGCTGCCGGCCAGGGTCGTGGCGCGGCCGCCGGCTTCCTCGACGATCACCTGCAGCGCCGCGATGTCCCAGGGACGCACCTCGGCATCCACGGCGATGTCGCCCGCACCCTCGGCCACGAGCACGTGCTGGTAGAAGTCGCCGAACCCCCGGGTGCGCTCCACGCGCCGGGCCAGCACGAGGAGGCCCGGGAGCGGATTGTCCTCGGCCCGTCCCCCGATGGATCCGTGGAGCAGATGGGCGTGGGCAAGGTCGGCCACCGTCGACACCGCGAGCCGGCGCGTCCCGTTCCACGCGCCCGTTCCACGAGCGGCGTGCCATCGCTGCCCAAGCGCGGGGGCCGACACGAGCCCCGCTTCGACGGTGCCCTCCACTTCGATCGCGAGCAGCGTCGCGAAGATCGGGACCCCGCGCACGTAGTTCCTGGTGCCGTCGATGGGGTCGACGATCAGCCGGACGGAGGCGGCCTCCCCGGTTGCGCCTTCCTCCTCGCCGAACACGCCAAGGTCGGGGTGACGGGATCCCGCGAGGCGGCGAACCGCCTCCTCGATCCCGCGGTCGGCAAACGTCACGGGACTGTCGTCCCCCTTGGGCTCGACCCTGAGGGTCGCGCGGCGGAAGTGTCGCAGCGCGATGGCGTCGGCGAGATCGGCGGCCTCGCGGAGCAGGCGGAGCCAGTCGCTCACAGGGTCGCGCGGTCCCGCGTCAGCCCGCGCAGGTCGAGCGCCCGTTCCCCGGTCGAGAAGTCGACCGTGGGTGGGGCCTTGCCAAGTCGGGTCAGGTCCTGGAGGACCCCCGCGCTTTCGTCCACGGTGCGGCGGATCACCTGCAGGGATTCGCGCTGCTCGTCGGACAGGGGGTCCCGGTGCAGCAGCAGGTCCGTCTGCGCCGCCACGACGCTCAGGGCGTCGCTCAGCCGATGTCGCAGGGCGAGCGACGCCTCGCCGATCGCCGCGAGGCGCTCGGCCCGCAGGGCGCGCTGGTAGAA
>DAINBS010000064.1:0-11347 GCA_036732805.1 Gemmatimonadales bacterium
TGAAAGGAGAGATCGACGGCGCGGTGCACACCCGGGACCGGCGCGCCACACCCATCGCCGAGGAAGAGCTGGATGGGTATCCGGACTTCATGAAGGGGATCATGACGCCGCGGCTGGGAACCTCCGGAGACTTCGCCTACTCGACCGAGGCCACGCTGCGGCTGCCCACGCTGCCGGGAGCCTCCCGCGGATCACCGCGCACGCTCACCGCCACGGTCGGCTATCACTTCGCGGGCCCGGGCTACGTGTCGCTGGGCACGCCGTCCCAGTTCAACGACTACCGCAAGCTGGACGCGCGCGCGGCACTCCGCGTGGGTGGCTGGCAACTGCGGCTCGACGGCGGCACCCAGCGGGACAACGTCATCGGCCAGAAGACCGCCACCACGACGCGGAACCGGCTGGGCGGCATGTTCACGATCCAGCCCAGGCGAGGGTGGACGTCGGCGCTGACGGCGCGCTGGCTCGGGATGGCAAACGACGCCACCGATCCCGTGCGGCAGGTCGCGTATGCCAACTGGACGCTGGGCACGACCCAGTCATTCGCGTTCGCGCGGGAAGCCCGCATCGCGAACATCGCGTTCACCTACTCCCTTCAGCACGCCGGCGACGACAACCCGGTGCGCGCCGGCTCGAACCTCCGGTCGCACACCGTGGACGCCCGCGTGACCGTGCGGCTGTCGGAGCGGCTCCAGGCGAGCCCCAGCCTCGGCGCGCAGCGCATGCTGACCGGGCCCGATCCGTGGACCACGCGGATGACCTACGGCCTCGCGGGTCAGTGGCAGTCCCCCGGACGCACATGGACGGTGACCGGCACGGCCACGTCGGCGCGCTACTCCGTCGGGACGGACGCGCTGCGGGGCGGTCTCACGGTCCGCTGGCGCACGACCACGGCGGACATGCTGACGTTCGGGATCCAGAGCAGTCACTACTCCGACGTTCCCTCGGAGCGCGGCACGTTCGACGAGCACCTCATGAGCCTCCGCTGGGCGAGGCAGTTCTGATGGCGCACCGGCTGCCGCTCCCCTGGGCTCGCGCCCTGGCCGCCCTGCTCGTCTCGGCGTGCCTCACGCCCACCGACCCGGGAGCGGGGCAGGTCGCGGAGCTGAGCGTGCGCGCCAGCTTTGCGCCGGGCGCGGAGCCCGACGCGATGGGCGTCACGGTGGACAGCGCCGCCGTCCTCGCGACACCGCTCGAGGGCGGGGACGCCGCGGTGGACACGACGGTACCGCTCAGCGATCTCGAGGCCACGCTCACGTGGATCGTGGACCTCGACGCGGATTCGGCGCCGTACGCGGTCCAGCTCGAGCTGCGCGGCGGCGGCCTCCGGCTATACGCGGGCGACCTCGAGGTCCAGCTCAACCGCCTGCCGCTGGGCGATGCCCCCGTGCACGACGTGCCGGTGGCGTACGTGGGCCCGGGCGCGGTGGCCAGCGTCACCGTGACGCCGGGCGCCGTGACCCTGACCGCGGCCGGCGCCGTGCAGCAGTTCGCCGCCGAAGCCCGTGACGCCGAAGGCACGCTGCTCAGCGAGACCTTCACGTGGAGCACGGACGACGCGGCGGTCGCGACCGTGGACCCGGCGACGGGCCTGGCCACGGCCGGGGCCACGGGCGTCGCGACCATCATGGCCGTCGCGGAGGGCGTCGCCGGCAGCGCGACGGTCACCGTGGCCCTGGGCGGCCTCACGGTCGAGATCGCCCCGACCAGCGCCACCATTCCCGCGGTTGGCATGGCGCGGCAGTTCACGGCGACCGCACGGGACGGCGACGGGACCGTGATCGACGACGCCACGTTCGCGTGGAGCACCGACGACCCGGCCGTGGCGACCGTGAACGACGCCGGTCTCGTGACCGCGGTAGCCGAGGGTTCGACGGTCGTGTCCGCCGAGACCGGCGGCGTCACGGCATCGGCGGACCTTCAGGTCACGGTCGTCACGACCATCGAGGTCTCGCCCGCCAGTGCGACGCTCCTGGCCATCGGCGCCTCCCAGGCGTTCAGTGCGGTGGCGCGGGACGCGAACGGCGACCCCGTGGCCGGCGTCGCCTTCGCCTGGTCCAGCACCGATCCGGCGGTGGCCAGCGTGGACCCGGCCTCCGGGGTCGCCACGGCTCTCACGAACGGCACGACCACGATCACGGCGACTTCCGGCGCCGCGTCCGGGTCCGCGACGCTCACGATCGCGCAGTCCGCCGCGTCGCTCGACGTGACCCCGGAGAGCGCCACGCTCACCGCCCTCGGCGCGACGCAGCAGTTCACGGCAGTGGCCCTCGACGCCAACGGCAACCCGGTGACCGTGGACGCCGCCTGGTCCAGCTCCAGCACGGGCGTCGCCACGATCGACCCGGCTACCGGGCTCGCGACGGCGGTCGCCACCGGCGAGGCCACGATCACCGCGCAGGCGGGTGGCCTTTCCGCGACCGTGCAACTCATCGTGGCGCCCGGCGGCCTCACCGTCGAGGTCACGCCAACGAGCGCCACGCTCACCGCCCTGGGTGCCACCCAGCAGTTCACCGCGGTCGCCCGTGACGGGAACGGTGCCGTCCTCTCGGGCGCCACCTTCGGCTGGGTAACCCGCGACGCCGCCGTGCTCTCGGTGGACGAGACCGGACTCGCCACCGCTGTCGGCGAAGGCACCACGTGGGTCGTGGCCGCCCTTGGCGACGAGGCGGACAGCGCCGAGGTCGTGGTCGCGGTTGCGACGGTGGTGGAAGTGACGCCCGCCGCCGCGACGCTCACCGCACTCGGCGCAACCCAGGCGTTCACCGCTGCGGCACGCGACGCCAACGGTGTCATCATCATCGGCGCCACGTTCGCCTGGAGCAGCTCGAATCCGGCGATCGCCGCGGTGGATCCCGTTACCGGCATCGCCACCGCGATGACCAACGGCACCGTCACGATCACCGCGCAGACGGGGACCGTGACCAGCACCGCAAACCTCACCGTGGCCCAGGCGGCGGCGGGCATCGCCGTGACGCCGGGCAGCGTCATCCTCGCGACACTCGGTGCCACCCAGCAGTTCGGCGCAGTGGCGCTCGACGCCAACGGCAACGCCGTGACGCGCGCGGTGACGTTCACATGGACGAGCTCCGACCCCACGGTGGCCACCGTGGACCCGGCCAGCGGCCTCGCCACCGCGGTGGCAACCGGTACGACGGGCATCCTCGCCAGCGCCGAGGGCGCGACGGGCGGTGCATCGCTGACGGTGGATCTGACGGGCTACGCGAACTGGGCCACCATCACCGCCGCACCCGCGGAAGTGGATGCGAACGGCGACGACGCGTCCATCGTCACGGTCCAGCTGTTCGACGCCGACGGCAATCCGGTTACGACGGGTGGCGCGACCGTGGTGCTCGCCACCACGCTGGGTGTGCTGACCCCGGTCACGGACCTCGGTAACGGCTCCTACCGATCCGAACTGCGCAGCGCGGTGGCCGGCACCGCCGTCGTGACGGGCACGCTGGACGGGGCGCCGATCGCGGACGATGCCCAGGTGCTGTTCACGCCCAACCCCGAGGCGGTGGCGACGATCGAGGTGACGCCGGCTACCGCAACCCTCACGGCAATCGGCCACACGCAGCAGTTCACGGCCGTGGCGCGGAACGCCCTGGGGGACGTCCTCCCGGGAGTCGCGTTCACCTGGAGCAGCAGCGACGACGCCATTGCGGGCATCGACCCCGCGACCGGACTTGCGACTGCGGCCGCGAACGGCACCGTGACGATCACGGCCGCCGCAGACGGCATCACCGGCACGGCGACGCTCACGGTGGCACAGGTCGTGGCGAGCGTGGTCGTGACGCCGGCGGACGTGACCCTCACCGCGGTGGGCCAGACGGCGCAGTCCGCCGCCGTCGCCCGGGACGCCAACGGCTTCACCGTGGCGGGCGCAGCGCTCGTCTGGACCACGTCCGATTCGACCATCGCCACGATCTCACAGGCGGGCCTGGCAACGGCGGTGGCGAACGGGCATGCGACGATCAGCGCGACCAGCGGCGGCGTATCGGGATCCGCCGCGGTGCACGTATGCATCGTGCCGGCGGCGCCGCCGGGGACGCCGTTCGTGATCGGGTGCTGAGCGTTGGCCGTTGGCCGTTAGCCGTTAGCCGTTGGCCGTCAGGATCGGGCAGTCGCGCTCTGAACAGCGCGCTCGGCCAAGCAACCAGACCCTGAAGGGTGATCGACCGTCGGCGAGCGGCGTCCTTCCGGGACGCGGTTCCTCGACCGAGCGCGGGCTTGAGTCCGCGACTCCCCACCTAAAGCCGCGAGCTGTTTTAGCGGTTGGTCGGTCCGCCGGCCCGCCGGCCCGCCTCGCCCGCCGGGCGCAGCAACGGTTCGAGAAACCGCCACACGATCTCCGCGACGCGCCGCTGTCCCTCCGCGGTCGGGTGGATGCCGTCGGCCTGGTTCAGCTCCGGCACCGCGGCAACCCCGTCGAGCAGGAACGGAATGAGCGTGGCGCCGTTGGCGCGCGCCAATTCGGGGAACACCGCCCGGAAGGCGCTCGTGTACTGGCGGCCCATGTTGGGCGGTGATTCCATCCCGGCGATGACGATCCGCGCGTCGGGATGTGCCGCGCGCGTGCGGTCGATGATCCCTTGGAGATTGGCGCGCATCGCCTCCACATCCTGTCCGCGCAGGCCGTCGTTGGCCCCCAACTCCAGCACCAGCACCGCCACCGGCTGCCGCAACAGCCAGTCGATGCGCCTCAAGCCCCCCGCCGACGTCTCCCCGCTCACGCCCGCATTGACGACGCGATAGGGCAGACCGGCGGAGTCGACTTTGAGCTGAATCAGCGCCGGGTACGCCTCGGACTCCTCGAGCCCGTAGCCGGCCGTGAGGGAGGTGCCGACGAAGACCACTGCAGGGACGGCAGAAGCGGCGGGGGCGGCAGATGCGGCAGGAGCCGCAGGGGCGGCAGAAGCGGCAGGGGCCTCGCGCACCCGCTCGCAGCCCACGAGCGACAACATGACGGCAATCGCCGGGACAAACAGGACGAAGGGACCTGCCCTTCCTTTCCTTCTCTCTGCCCCTCTGCCCCTCTTCTCTGTCCTCACTGTCCTCACTGCCCTCACTATCTTCTCCCCATGTCCATCATCGTCGCCGACCATCTCGAACAGACCTACTTGAGCGCCGGACATCCGCTCGCGGTGCTCCGGGACATCAATCTAACGGTCGAGCCGCATAGTCTCGTCGCGGTGGTGGGGCCGTCCGGGAGCGGAAAGACGACGCTCCTGGGCCTGCTTGCCGGCCTCGACCGGCCCACACGCGGCACCGTGCATCTCGACGGCCAGGACCTAGGCGCGCTCGACGAGGACGCGCGGGCCGCGTTCCGCGCCGAGCGGGTGGGGTTCGTGTTTCAGACGTTCCAGCTGATTCCCACGCTCACGGCGCTCGAGAACGTGCTCGTGCCGCTGGAACTGCGCCCCGGGGGTCGGCGGGACGGCGACACCGAGCGCGCGAACGAGCTGCTCGAGCGCGTGGGGCTCGCCAACCGCACCCATCACTATCCGGCCCAGCTCTCCGGCGGCGAGCAGCAGCGGGTGGGGCTCGCGCGCGCTTTCGCGAACCGGCCGCGCATCCTGTTCGCCGACGAGCCCACGGGCAGCCTCGACACCGAGACCGGCTCGGGCGTGATCGACCTGCTGGTCGAGCTGAACGCCGAGGCGCAGACCACGATGGTGCTGGTGACGCACGATCCGGCGCTGGCGAGCCGCGCGCACCGCGTGGTGCGGCTCAAGGCCGGCACCATCGTGTCCGACGAGCGCGCCGCGTGAACCTGCGGTTCGTAGCGTCCATGGTGCGCCGCGAAGCCCGGGGTGCGGGCCGGCGCCTGGGCCTGCACACCCTTTCGGTGGCGGTGGGCGTGGCGGCCCTCGTCGCCATCAACTCGTTCCGCGCCAACCTCACCGACTCGGTGCGCACCCAGGCCCGGAGCATCCTGGGCGCGGACCTCGAGCTGCGGCGCAACCAGCCGTTCCCCGACAGCGTGCGCGCCGTGATCGACTCGGCGGTGGCCGCCGGGGCGCAGGCTTCCTACCACACGACGTTCGCGTCCATGGCGCTCGCCCCCGCCACGGGCAACACCCGGCTGATCCAGACCGTGGCCATCGAGGGCGGGTTCCCGTACTACGGCACCGTGGAGACCGCGCCGGCCGGCCTGTGGCCGCGCCTGGGCGACGGCCGCCACGTGCTCGTGGACCCCGCCGTCTTGATCCAGCTGGGCGTGGACGTGGGCGACTCCCTTCGCGTGGGCGACCTCACATTCGCCATCCTCGGCGCGGTCACCAACTACCCCGGACAGGTGAGCCTCCAGTCGGCCATCGGCCCGCGGGTGTACCTGCCGCTCGCGTGGCTCGACGCCACCAACCTGATCCAGCGCGGCAGCCGCGCCTTCTACTCGGCGAGCCTCGCGTTCGCCACGGAGGCGGACGTCCGGCGGTTCCTCTACTACAACGACTCGCTGCTCGATCGGGAACAGGTCCGCAACGAGACGGTGGACGAGACCGAGGACGACCTGACCGAGGCGTTCGACACCCTCGCGCGCTTCCTCGGTCTCGTGGGCCTCGCCGCTTTGCTGCTGGGCGGCATCGGCGTCGCGAGCGCGGTGCACGTGTACGTCCGGTCGCGGCTCGACACCGTGGCCCTGCTCCGCTGCCTGGGCGCCAGCAGCGGCACGGTCATGGCCGTGTATCTGGTGCAGGCCCTGCTCGTCGGTCTGGCCGGCGCAGCCATCGGCACGGTACTCGGGCTTGGCGTCCAGGCCTCGCTGCCGCGTGTGCTCGACCAGTTCCTGCCGCTGGACGTCGCCGTGCGCCTCCATCCGCCCGCGATCATCGAGGGGTTCGCACTCGGCACGGTCGCGGCGCTCGTGTTCGCCCTGCTGCCGCTCCTGCCCGTGCGGCGCGTGCCGCCGCTCCGCACCATTCGCCGGGATCTCGAGCCGGAGAGCGGCCGCCGTGATCCGCTGCGGCTGGTCGTGGCCGCGGGCCTCGTGGCGCTCGTCGTCGGCGTGAGCCTCTGGCAGGCGCCAAACCGCGCCATCGGGCTCGGGTTCGCGGCGGGCATCGGCGTCACGATCCTCGGTCTCTGGCTCGCGGCGTTCGGGCTCATTCGCGGCATGCGGCGGTTCTTCCCGCACCGCGCGCGCTACGCGTTCCGCCAGGGCGTCGCGAACCTGTTCCGGCCGCGCAACCAGACGCTGGCCGTGACGCTCGCGCTGGGCTTCGGCGTGTTCCTGATCTCCCTGCTCTACGTGGTGCAGCACACGCTGCTCGACCGGTTCCGCATCGACGCCCGCACCGACCGCCCGAACCTCGTGCTGTTCGACATCCAGACCGACCAGCGCGCGGGCGTGCGCGCGGTGCTCGAGGAGCACGGGCTGCCGGTGATCCAGGAGACGCCGATCGTCCCGGCCCGGATCCACGCCCTGAACGACCGCACCGTGGAGGAGATCCTCACGACGCCGGGCGCGTGGCAGTACGAGCGCTGGGCGCTGAGGCGGGAGTATCGGCATACGTACCGGGATACGGTGGTGAGCTCGGAGACGGTGACGGCGGGGGAATGGTGGCGAAACAGCAGAGAAGAGGGGCAGAGGGGCAGAGGGGCAGACGCGGCAGGGGCGGCAGACGCGGCAGTAGCGGCAGAAGCGGCGGGGGCGCCCGCCGGCCCGCCGGCCCGCCGGCCCGCCGCTTCGCTGCCCCGCATCTCCCTCGAGGAGGACATCGCCGCCGACCTCAACGTGGGGCTCGGCGACCGCATCACCTGGAACGTGCAGGGTCGGCTGATCGAGACACGGATCACCTCGCTCCGGCGCGTGGACTGGGCGCGGTTCGAGCCCAACTTCTTCGTGGTGTTCGAGCCGGGCGTGCTGGAGGACGCGCCGCAGATGGTGGTGCTGCTCACGCGGAGCACCGACGTCACGGCGCGGGCGCGCGTCCAGCGCGACGTGGTGGAGCGGTTCCCCAACGTCGCGGCGGTGGACCTCACGCTCGTGCAGCGCACGCTGGACGACGTGATCGGCAAGGTGACGCTCGCCATCCGCTTCATGGCGCTGTTCAGCGTGGCGAGCGGCATCCTGATCCTGGTGGGCGCACTCGCCACCTCCCGCCGCCAGCGCCTGCGGGAGGTCACCCTGCTCCGCACCCTGGGCGCGAGCCGCCCAACGATCCGCACCGTGCTGCTCACGGAGTACGCAGCCCTGGGGCTCCTGGCCGGCATCACCGGCACCGTGCTCTCCACGCTGGGCGGCTGGGCCGCGGCGGAGTTCGTGTTCGAGGTGCCGTTCCGCCTGCCGGTGGGCGCACTGCTCGTGTTCTGGACCGGATGCGTCCTGCTCACGACCATCATCGGCGCCGCGACAGGGCGGGAACTCACGAGGAGGCCGCCGCTGGAGGTCATGCGCTCACTTGGGGAGTAGGAGGGGGTGACCGGAAGGTGGGCGACAGGGTAGACGGCAAGACGGGAAGACGGACAGCGGGCGGCGAGGACGCAGGCTGGCAAGCACCCTCGCTCCTCACACCTGTCCACCGCTGGCCGTCTGTCCGTCTCGCCGTCTGACCTGCAACCTACCCCTCCGGCTCCCTTGACCCCCCGGCGGCGGGCCTGCACTATCTCCTCCCCCCCTCACCACAGGGTAGCTCCATGCACGCGCGCTTCGCGCTCCTCACCGGGCTTGCTGCGGTCGTCTTGCCGCTCCAGGCGCAGACCGCGCCGTCGAACCGCCTCACCCTCGACCTCTTCCTCGAATCGGAGCGGGTGAGCGAGCCGCGCATCGCGCCGGACGCCCGGCAGATCGTGTACACGCGCGGCTGGGTGGACAAGGTCAACGACCGCTGGGAGTCGTCCCTGTGGATCATGGGCGTCGACGGGGCGCGGAACCGCTTCCTGATCGACGGCGCCGGCGCCCAGTGGTCGCCCGACGGGACGCGGATCGCGTTCACGGCGCGCGGCGAGCCACAGGGCAATCAGATCTTCGTGCGCTGGATGGACGCCGAAGGCGCCACCACGCAGATCACCCGGGTCGAGGATTCGCCCTCCGGCCTCGCGTGGTCGCCAAACGGCGAGTGGATCGCGTTCACGATGAACGTGGACGACAAGCCGGACTTCCCGCGCGTGACCCTGCCCGGCCGCCCGGACGGGGCCAAGTGGACCGCGGATCCCAAGGTCGTGACCCGGCTCAGCTATCGGCGCGACCGCGTGGGCTACATCGACGACGGCTATCGCCACATCTTCCTCGTGCCCGCCACCGGCGGGACGCCGCGCCAGCTCACCTCGGGCAACTGGAGCCACTCGGCGCCGGTGTGGACGCCGGACGGCTCCGAGATCCTGTTCTCGGGGCTCCGGGTGGACACGGCCGAGTATGCGTGGCGCGAGTCCGAGATCTACGCCTTGAACGTGAAGACCGGCGCGGTGCGCCAGCTCACCACACGCGCGGGGCCCGACGGCAATCCGGCCGTGTCACCGGACGGTAAGCTCGTGGCCTACACGGGCGTGGACGCGGGGGATTTCACCTACCATACGAGCGGCCTGTACGTGATGGACGTGAGCGGCGCCAACCCGCGCCCGCTGACGCCCGACCTCGACCGGTCACCCGAGGACCTGGTGTGGGCAACCGACAACAGCGGCGTCTACTTCACCACGGAAGACCAGGGCACCCGCAACCTGCACTTCGCGCCGCTCCGCGGGGCGATTCGGCAGGTCACCCAGGGCAACCACCTGTTCGCGCTCGAGCACCTGACGCCGCAGGGCATCGTGGTGGGAACGCGCACCTCCCCGCACGAGCCGGGCGACGTGGTGACGTTCGACCCGAAGCGGGGAGCGTGGTCCAAGCTCACGGACGTGAACGGCGACATCCTGACCGGCCGTACCCTGGGTGAGGTGGAAGAGATCTGGTACACGTCCCTCGACGACTACCGCATCCAGGGCTGGGTCGTGAAGCCGCCCGACTTCGACCCCGCGCGGAAGTACCCGCTCATGCTCTCGATCCACGGCGGGCCGCACGCGATGTACGGCGTCGGGTTCAACTTCGGCTGGCAGGAGCACGCGGCCAACGGCTACGTGGTGCTCTACCTCAACCCGCGGGGCAGCACGGGCTACGGCTCGGCGTTCGGGAACGCCATCAAGAACGCGTACCCCAGCAAGGACTACGACGACCTCATGCGCGGCGTGGACGAGGTGATCGCGCGCGGGTACGTGGACACGCTCAACATGTACGTGTACGGCTGCTCCGGCGGCGGCGTGCTCACGTCGTGGATCGTGGGCCACACGAACCGTTTTGCGGCCGCATCCGCCAAATGCCCGGTCACCAACTGGTTCTCGTTCGTGGGCACCACGGACGGCGCGGGCTGGTACCGCAACTTCGCCAAGCTCCCGTGGGAAGACCCCACCGAGCATCTGCGGCGGTCGTCCATCATGTACGTGGGCAACGTGACGACGCCCACCATGCTCATGACGGGCGAGCTGGACCTGCGCACGCCCATGGGGCAGACCGAGGAGTACTACCAGGCGCTCAAGTTCCGCAAAGTGCCGTCCGCCATGGTGCGCTTCAAGAACGAATGGCACGGCACGAGCAGCACGCCGTCCAACTTCCTGAGAACGCAGCTCTACCTCCGGGCTTGGTTCGAAAAGCACAGGAGGCAGGGGTCAGGAGTGAGCGAGTAGGCGGTAGAATAGACGGCGAGACGGCGAGACGGCCAGACGGACAGCGGACGGCGAGGCTGGAGGTGAAAGCGAAGGGGCCGTCGGGGTCGGGGACCTGACGGCACCTCCTCTGGCTCCTCGCACCTGCGAACCGCTGTCCGTCTTGCCGTCCTGCCGTCTCCCCTGCTCCCTCCCTCCGCCCCCCCACGCCCTATATTCCCTTCAGGATGCCAAAACCCAAGAAACTCGTCGTCGTCGGCGATCGCGTGTTGATCGTGCCGGGTGAGGGCGAGGAGCGCACCAACGTCGGGCTCTATCTCCCGCCCACGGCCGTGGACCATCAGGCCGTGCAGGGCGGGCGCATCGTCGCGACGGGCCCCGGCACGCCGCTCGCCGATCCCAACTCGCTCGACGACGAGCCCTGGAAGATCGAAGCGGGCGGCAGCAACGGCACCCGTTACGTCCCCATGCAGGCCCGGATCGGCGACTACGCGCTGTTCTTCCGGAAGGCGGCTGTCGAGATCACGTACGAGGGCGACAAGTACCTCGTCGTGCCCCAGGCGGCGATTCTCGTGCTGGTTCGGGGGTCAGACCCGATCGAAGCGCTGATAGACGAGCCGCGGGATGAAGCGGGATAGTGCGGGGTGAATCGACTATGGAAGCTCTGCACAAGTCTCGCGGTGGGATGCTGCGGCCGCTGAAGTGAGCAAGT
>DAINBS010000065.1:0-11321 GCA_036732805.1 Gemmatimonadales bacterium
ACGAAGGACGCGCAGGGCGCGGCCCCGGCCACGCCGGCCACGACGGTGCCGGTGCCGAAGCCGCGGCTGTACGTGCACTACCTGCAGCACGTGCGGCCGAAGCTCGCCCAGCAGTTCGGACTCACGAACCCGCACCAGGTTCCGCAGCTCACCAAGATCGTGCTGAACGTGGGCGCGGGTGAGGTGGCCAAGAACGCGAAGCTGCTCGACGCGATCGTGGGGGAGCTGGGGCTGATCACGGGTCAGCGGCCCGTGGTGACGCGGGCGAAGAAGTCCATCGCGAACTTCAATCTCCGCGAGGGCATGCCCATCGGGGCGGCGGCCACGCTCCGCGGTGCCCGGATGTGGGAGTTCCTGGACCGGTTCGTCAACATCGCGATCCCGCGTGTGCGCGACTTCCGGGGCCTGCCCAGCCGCTCGTTCGACGGGCGGGGCAGCTATTCGATCGGCCTCAAGGAGCAGCTGATTTTTCCCGAGATCGACTACGACAAGGTCGAGAAGATCCACGGGATGAACATCACGTTCGTGACCAGTGCGAGGCGGGATGACCTCGCCATGGCCCTGCTGCGGGAACTCGGAATGCCCTTCCGCGGCGAAACACCCGTCGTGGTCGAGTAAGAGGAGCGCGCATGGCGAAGAAGTCGTGGATTGCGAAGTGCAAGCGGACGCCGAAGTTCGGCGTGCGCGCGTACACCCGATGCCAACGGTGCGGCCGGTCGCGGGCGTTCCTGCGCCGGTTCGGCATGTGCCGCATCTGTTTCCGTGAGATGGCGCTCCGGGGCGAGATTCCCGGCGTACGCAAGGCCAGCTGGTAAGGAGTCGAGACGGACGCTATGAGCATGACTGATCCCGTCGCCGACATGCTGACTCGGATCCGCAATGCCTGCCAGGCAGGGCATCGCCGGGTCGACATGCCGGTTTCGAAGCTGAAGGTCGAAATCGCCCGCCTGCTGCGGGACAACCACTACGTGCAGGACTACAAGGTCCTGGACGACGGGCGGCACGGTGTGCTGCGCCTGTACCTCCGGTATCACGGCGACAACTCCGTGATCCGCGAGCTGCAGCGGGTGTCCACGCCAGGCCTGCGGCGCTATGTGAAGGTCCAGGAGATCCCCCGGGTCCGGAACGGCCTCGGCATGGCGATCCTCTCGACCCCGCGCGGCCTCATGTCCGATCGCGATGCCCGCTCCGCCCACCTGGGTGGTGAGGTGCTCGCGGTGGTCTGGTAGGAGGAACGATGTCGCGGATCGGCAGGAAGCCCGTGCCGGTGCCCCAGGAGGTGGACGTCACCCTCGCGGGCTCGACGGTCACGGTGAAGGGGCCGAAGGGCACCCTGACCCGGACGTTCCATCCCCGGATGCGCATTGCCCTCGAGGGCGGCGTGCTCTCGGTGAGCCGCGCGACGGACGAGCGGCAGGACCGCGCGCTGCACGGCCTCACGCGGGCGCTGCTCGCCAACATGATCCAGGGTGTCACGCAGGGCTACCGGAAGCAGCTCGAGCTGCACGGCATCGGCTACAAGGCCGAGGCCAACGCGAAGGGCGTCCGGCTGGTGGTCGGCCTGTCGCACCCGGTCGACTTCCCGGCTCCGCAGGGCGTGAAGATCGCGGTCGAGAACAACACGCAGCTGAAGATCGAAGGCATCGACAAGGAACTGGTCGGCCAGGTCGCCGCGGAGATCCGCAAGGTCCGGCCGCCCGAGCCGTACAAGGGCAAGGGCATCCGGTACCAGGGCGAACATGTGCGGCGGAAGGCCGGCAAGGCGGGGGCGAAGTAATGCGTCCGATTCACAAGCCGAAGTCGCGGGAGGAGCACCGGTACCGGCGGCACCTCCGCATCCGGAAGAAGGTGGCGGGGACGGCCGAGCGGCCGCGCCTCGTCGTGTTCCGCTCTCTGAAGCACATCTACGCCCACCTCGTCGACGACGATCTGGGACAGGTGCTGCTCGGCGTGAGCGACCGGACCAAAGGCGTCGCCGTCGAAGGCGCCGGGAAGGTGGCGCGGAGCCGGGCGGTGGGGCAACTGCTCGCGCAGCGGGCCAAGGAGCGGGGCATCACGCGCGCGGTATTCGATCGCGGCGGGTACATGTACCATGGGCGCGTCCAGGCGGTGGCCGAGGGCGCGCGCGCTGGCGGACTGGAGTTCTAGGGCATGGCGGCTGACAAGGAGCGGGGACCTCGCCGGGGTCGGGACCGCCCTCGCGAGCGCGAGCGGGACTCGGACCTGATCGAGAGTGTGGTCGCGATCAACCGCGTCGCGAAGGTCGTGAAGGGCGGCCGGCGGTTCTCGTTCACGGCCCTGGTGGCGGTGGGCGACGGCAACGGCTCGGTCGGGGCCGGCACCGGGAAGGCGAACGAGGTGTCGGACGCGGTGCGCAAGGCCGTCGAGGCGGCGCGCAAGACCATGATCCGGGTGCCGCGCGTGGGGACCACGCTGCCGCACGAGATCGTGGGCAAGCACGGCGCCGGGCGGGTGCTGCTCAAGCCGGCCACCTCCGGAACCGGGGTGATCGCGGGCGGCCCGGTGCGCGCGGTGCTGGCGTGCGCTGGTGTCACCGACATCCTGACCAAGTCGCTGGGGTCGTCCAACGCGTACAACATGGTGTGGGCGACCATGGAAGGTCTGCGCCAGCTGGTGACGGTCGAGCAGATGGCCCGGGAGCGGGACGTGACGGTGGAGTCCATCCAGTTCCGGCCGCGGCAGGAGGTGGTCCGTGGCTGAACCGGCGAAGAAGGCCGCGAAGCCCAAGGTTCCGAAAGCGAAGCGGGTCAGAGGGGCGGAGGGGCAGCGAGCGCAGCGGCTGCGGGTGAGACAGGTGAAGTCCGGCATCGGCCACGCCGTGACGTACCGGCGGACGCTCGAGGCGCTCGGGCTGCGCCACCAGCATGAGATCGTGATTCCGGACACCCCGTCGGCGCGGGGCATGCTGCACAAGGTGCGGCACCTCGTCCAGGTGTCCGAGGAGGCATGATGGCGGAGGAGGCGAAGGTCCTGGGCCTGCACAACCTGCCCACCCCGCGCGGGGCGACGCAGACCCCGAAGCGGAAGGGGCGGGGCCCGGGATCGGGACTGGGCAAGACCGCGGGCCGCGGCCACAAGGGCCAGCGGGCCCGCAAGAGCGGCAACGTCCGGCCCGGCTTCGAGGGCGGGCAGATGCCAATCATCCGGCGCGTGCCGAAGCGCGGGTTCACGAACCCGTTCCGCGTGGCGTCGCAGCCGGTCAACCTGCGCGACCTGGCGAGGCTGCCGGGCACCGAGGTGACGCCGGCGACGCTGGCCGCCGCGGGCCTGATCAGCCGCGCCGACCGCCCGGCGAAGGTGCTGGGCACCGGCGAGGCCGCCCGCGCCTACAGCGTGGCGGGGTGCCTCTTCTCGGCGAGCGCCAAGGAGAAGATCGAGCGGGCGGGCGGCAAGGTCGAGGCGTGAGCCGATGACCGCGCCGCGCATCCCCAACTTCTTCCGCGACCCGGAGCTGAAGAGCAAGATCCTCTTCACGCTCCTGTGTCTTGCCATCTACCGCGTCGGGGCCCACATCGCGACCCCGGGCGTGAACGTGGGCGTGCTCGCGGACTTCATGCGGAACCAGGCGAGCGGGACCCTGTTCGGCGTCTACGACCTGTTCGTGGGTGGCGGCCTCTCCCGCGCGACGGTGCTCGCGCTGGGGATCATGCCCTACATCTCCGCGTCCATCATCTTCCAGCTCGCGGGCGCGGTCTTCCCGACTGTGGACAAGCTCCAGAAGGAAGAGGACGGCCGGAAGAAGATCACCCAGTGGACCCGGTACGTCACGGTCGCGCTTGGCGCCGGCCAGGCGTACGGGTTCGCGGTGTTCATCGAGTCCCTCAACGCCGTCTCCATGGAATCGGTGTGGGGCTTCCGGATGCTGACGATGCTCACGCTCACCACCGGCGCCGTCTTCATCATGTGGATCGGCGAGCAGATCACCGAGCGGGGCATCGGCAACGGAATGAGCCTCCTGATCTTCTTCTCGATCATGGAAGGCATGGTCCCCGGGTTCTTCCAGACCGTCGGCTTCCTGAACACCGGCATCATCACGCCCATCAAGCTGGTCATCCTGGTCGGCGTGATGCTGACGGTGGTGGCCGGGGTGATCGCGATGACGATCGCGGCCCGGCGCATCCCGATCCAGATCCCCCGCAAGGTCATGGGCCGGGGGCGCATCCGGGAGGGCCAGAAGACGTTCATCCCGATCCGGATCAACTCGGCGGGGGTGATGCCCATCATCTTCGCGCAGTCGCTGATCATCGTGCCGGGCACGCTGGCCGCGTTCACCTCGGTGCCGTGGCTGCGGGGCTTCGCCGACGTGTTCGCGCCGGGTACGGCCGCCTACTACACGACCTACGCCGTGCTGATCGTCTTCTTCACGTACTTCTATACGTCCATCATCTTCAACCCGGTGGACCTGGCGGAGAATCTGAAGAAGCAGGGCGGGTTCATCCCGGGCGTGAAACCCGGCGCCGCCACGGCCGACTACATCGACGACGTCCTGAGCCGGGTCACGCTGCCGGGCGCGCTGTTCCTCTGCCTGATCGCGTTGCTGCCGTTCTTCATCTTCGACGCGTTCAACGTGCCCTTCCAGTTCGGCGGCACCGCGCTGCTGATCGTGGTGGGTGTCGGGCTGGACACGTGGATCCAGATGCAGCAGCACCTGCACCTGCGGCACTACGACGACTTCATGAAACAGGGCCGCGTCAAGTTCCGCGGACGCCGGCGCCTCATGTAGGCATGTAAGGACGAACCGTGGATCTCATCATTCTCGGCGCGCCGGGATCGGGAAAGGGCACCCAGGGGGCCCTCCTCTCGACCCGGCTTGCCATTCCGAAGATCTCGACCGGCGACCTGCTCCGCGCCGCCGTCAAGGACGGCACGCCGCTCGGCACCAAGGCCAAGGGGTTCATGGATCAGGGGTTGCTGGTGCCGGACGAGGTCATCCTGGGCCTCATCGAGGAAGTCCTCGAATCCGATGCGGCGGCCCGGGGCGTGATCATGGACGGCTTTCCCCGCACCCTCCCGCAGGCGGAGGCGGTGGACCGGTTGCTGGCGCCGCTCGGCCGCAAGGTGGACCGGGTGCTCCTGATCGACGTGTCCGACGACGAGCTGATCGCGCGCATGGTGAAGCGCGCGGCGATCGAGGGCCGGACCGACGACACGCCCGAGACGATCCGGCGCCGGCAGGCGGTGTACCGGGAGCAGACCGCTCCGCTCATCGCGTTCTACGACCGGCGCGATCTGGTGACGCGGGTCAACGGGCTCGGGACGGTCGAGGCGATCGCCGAGCGGATGGCCAGGGCGGCCGGATGATCACCATCAAGTCGCCGCGCGAAGTCGACATCATGGCGGCGGCCGGCGGGATCGTCGCCGAGACGCTCCAACTGGTCGCGCGACACACCCGCCCGGGCGTCTCGACCGAGGAGCTGGACGACCTCGCCGAGGAGTTCATCCGGAGCCATCCGGGAGCGCTGCCCTCGTTCAAGGGCCTGTACAACTTCCCCAAGTCGCTCTGTACGTCCATCAACAACGAGATCGTGCACGGCATCCCGTCGCGCAAACGGATCCTGCGGGACGGCGACATCCTGAGCGTGGACTGCGGGGTCTGCCTGGAGGGACTGCACGGGGATTCGGCGGTGACGGTGCCCGTCGGCGAGGTGTCGGAAGCCGTTCAGACGCTGCTGCGCGTGACGCAAGAGGCGCTCGAGGCCGGCATCGCGCAGGCGCGGGTGGGCAACCACGTGGGCGACATCGGCCACGCGGTGCAGGTGGTGGCCGAGAAGGCGGGGTTCAGCGTGGTGCGCGAGCTGGTGGGCCACGGGATTGGCACCAGCTTCCACGAGGAGCCGCAGGTGCCGAACTATGGCAAGCCCAAGCGCGGCCCGCGCCTGGTGCGGGGCATGACGATCGCCATCGAGCCCATGATCAACGCCGGCCGGCCCGAGATCCGGACACTCGACGACAAATGGACGGTGGTGACGCGCGACGGGAAGTGGTCGGCGCACTTCGAGCACACGGTGATGGTGGATGAGGGCGGCCCGAGGATCCTGACGCTACTACCTGCCGGGGTACGGGGATAAGGGGACCGGAGCGGGGCGGCGGGGCAGAGAGAAGGCAGGAAGGGCTGAGAGGGCAATACAGGGCAGGGACCCGCCGGCCCTTCGTGTCTCGAGACGGTGACGCGATTGGAACGGAAGCCGCGTCACCTGTGGACCGCGAGATCGGCTCGGCTCCGGCATCGTCGCAACGTCGGTTTCGGATCGTCCTGGCGTGTTCCACCCATCCGGGGCTTCGTTTCTCCATGATCCTCAAGTCCTCTCTGACAGTTCTTGCCGTTGCCGGAACCGTGGCATGCGGGCCCGGACACTCGACGGGCGAGGTGGAGCCGGTGCGACGTCGCACGATCGGATACGTCGAGCGCCGCGAGCCGGGCCTGGATGCCATCGTGTCGCCCGATGCCGTGTTCGAGATCCTTGCGGACGGGCACGAATGGACCGAGGGACCGGTCTGGGTTCCCGCTCTGCGATCAGTGCTGTACTCGGATGTTCCCAACAACGCGATCTACCGTTGGAGCGAGGGCGCCGGTGCGTCAACCTGGTTGACGCCATCCGGATACACCGGGCAAGCGGCGCGTGGTGGCGAGAGTGGGTCGAACGGCCTGGAGCTGGACTCGGAAGGCCGCCTCGTGCTGGCACAGCATGGCGATCGGCGCATCGCCCGGCTCGAGGCGCCGTTGGACCGGCCGCAACCGGTCTTTACGTCTCTGACCGAACGGTTCGAGGGGAAGCGGTACAACTCGCCGAACGACCTGGCGATACGGACCAACGGGGATGTGTACTTCACCGATCCGCCCTATGGCCTGGAGCAGGGCGCTGACGACCCGGCCAGGGAACTCGCGGTGTACGGCGTATATCGGCTCGCGATGGACGGATCGGTGACGCTGCTGACCGACGAACTGTCCCGACCGAACGGCATCGCCTTCTCGCCGGACGAGGAGACCCTGTACGTCGCGAACTCCGACCCGGGCCAGCCGGTCATCATGGCGTACGAGGTGACGGAGGCTGGGAGCCTGGCGAGCGGCCGCGTCTTCTTCGACTCCTGGGGTGACGGCATGGCCGTGGACCGGGGGAGCAACGTGTTTGTCACGAGCGGCCACCGAGGCGTGCTGGTCATCGCGCCGGACGGGACACAGCTCGGCTCCTTGGTGACCGGGGAACGCACGTCGAACTGCACCTTTGGAGATGACGGCTCCACCCTGTATGTCACTTCGGACATGTACCTGGTGCGGATTCGCGTGAACACGAAAGGGCTCGGGTTCTAGATGGCCGAGCACCTCCCGCGGTCTGAACGGCTTGTTGCACTCGATGCCTTTCGGGGCCTGACGATCGCCGGCATGCTGCTCGTCAACAACCCTGGCACGTGGTCGGCGGTGTACCCGCCGCTCCGCCACGCCGAGTGGCACGGGTGGACGCCGACCGATCTCATCTTCCCGTTCTTCCTGTTCATCGTCGGGATCACGACCCACCTGTCGTTGGCGTCGCGCGAACGCCGGGGGGATCCCCTATCCGCCCTCACCCGGCAGACCCTGAAGCGCGGCGTACTGATCGTGCTGTTGGGGCTCGGCCTCGCGGCCTTCCCGTTCGTCCCGCTCGAACGCCTGGCGCAGTTGCGCATCCCGGGCGTGCTGCAGCGGATCGGGATCTGCTACCTCGCCGCCGCCTTCCTTACCCGCGGCCGTTCGACCCGCTGGGTCGCCTGGCTCTCTGCCGTGCTCCTCCTCGGGTACTGGGCCTTGCTCGGCCTCATCCCGACTCCGGGCACCGGCATCGCCACCTGGGACGTCCCGGACGCCACGTTGCCCGCCTGGCTCGACCGAACCCTCCTGGGCGGTCATCTCTGGAGCGCGACTCGGACCTGGGACCCGGAGGGCATCCTCTCCACCATCCCCGCCGTCGGGACCTGTCTGCTCGGCGTGCTGGCCGGGCGCTGGCTCGCCCGTCCCATGCCCCTGGCCGAGCGACTGAACGGGCTGTTCGCCGCGGGGGCCCTTGGCGTCGCCGTGGGCGGCGCCTGGGGGTGGCTCTTCCCCATCAATAAGAACCTCTGGACGAGTTCCTACGTCGTGTTCACGGGGGGCATGGCGTGCATCACCCTCTCCGTCTGCCTGTGGGCCATTGACGTGCGCGGCTGGCGCGGCTGGGCGCGGCCGTTCGTCACGTACGGACTGAACCCGATGATCGCGTACGTCGGCTCGGGGCTCATGGCGCGGGTGCTCGGCATCATCCATGTGCCGACGGCGGACGGCGGCGCCTCGCTCCAAAGCCTCGCGTACGAGGCGGCGTTTGCGTCCTGGCTGACGCCGATCAACGCCTCGCTGGCGTATGCGCTCGCGTTCGTGGGCGTCTGGTACGCGATTCTGCTGGTCCTGGAACGGCGCAACGTGATCTTCCGGCTCTGAGGAGACCGCGGTCGAACCGGAGCGCAGAACGAGGGATGCCGGATCGGACGTCGGCGCGGCCTACGGGGCCGCCGCGCCTCGCACCACCCCCAGCAGCCAGCGGTGCATCGCGGGATTCCCCGCGACGAAGTCCCCGTGCGCCGCTCGGGACGGCCCGCCCGCGAAGTCGGTGACCACGCCGCCGGCCTCGCGCACCAGCAGGATCCCCGCCGCCACGTCCCACGGCGCGAGCCCGATTTCCCAGAAACCATCCAGCCGCCCTTCGGCCACGTGCGCGAAGTCGAGCGCCGCCGAGCCCGCGCGGCGGACCCCGCTCGTCGCATGGAGGACCTGACGGAACTGGCCGAGGTACTCGTCGATGCGCTCGCTGGCGGGCGCCTTGAACGGAAAGCCGGTCCCCATGAGCGCCAGGGCCGGCTCGGTGATCGAGGACACGCGGAGCCGACGGTCGTCGCACCACGCGCCCTCGCCCGCCGCCGCGCGGTAGGTCAGGTCCCGCAGCACATCCACCACGACGCCAACCACCAGCTCCCCGCCAACCACCGCGCCGATGCTGACCGCATAGGCCGGGTAGCCGTGCAGGAAGTTGGTTGTCCCATCCAGCGGGTCGACGACCCAGGTGACGGTTGAGCGGTTGGGCGGTTGAGCGGCTGAGCGGTTTCCGGTCGGTCCCGTCGGCGTAAGCTCTTCTCCGACGATCGCGGATCCCGGTGCCCCGGCCAGCAGCACGTCCGCGATCATCCGCTCGGCGCCGCGGTCCACGTCGGTGGCGAAGTCGTTCCGAGCCTTACGATCCCAGGTTGCGGTGTCGGGCCTGGCTGACGCCCCGATGAACCCGGCCGCGTTGCGGGCTGCCCGGGTGGCGACCTCCAGTAAGTCACGATGGGAAGCCATCTTGCGACGCTCGGCCCTCAGGTCATAGCTTGCACGCCTATGGCGCGCGTCTTCTCGGGCATCCAACCGTCCGGCGAACTCCACATCGGCAACTACCTCGGCGCGGTCCGCAACTGGGTGGCGCTCCAGGCGACGCACGAGTGCGTGTTCTGCATCGTGGACTACCACGCGATCACGCAGGCCTACGAGCCGGAGCAGCTCGAGGCGCGCACGTTCGACATGGCGGTGAGCCTGCTCGCCGCGGGGCTCGACCCCGCGCGCTGCATCCTGTTCGTCCAGTCGCATGTGCCGGAGCACACCGAGCTCACCTGGGTGTTCACCACGGTGACGCCCGTGGGCGAGCTGGAGCGCATGACGCAGTTCAAAGATAAGGCGCAGCGGCAGGAGAGCGTGCTCGCCGGGCTGCTCAACTACCCAGTGCTCCAGGCGGCCGACGTCCTGCTGTACCGCGCCACGGTCGTCCCCGTGGGCGAGGACCAGGTGCAGCACCTCGAGCTGATGCGGGAAGTCGCCCGCAAGTGGAACGCGCGCTTCCGGGAGGATTTCTTCCCCGAGCCCCAGCCGATGCTGAGCGCCGCGCGGCGGATCGTGGGGCTCGACGGTGACGCGAAGATGTCGAAGAGCCTCGGCAACACGATCGGCCTGCTCGACCCGCCCGAGCGCATCTGGGAGCTGCTGCGCCCGGCCAAGACCGACCCCGCGCGGGTCACGCGGAAGGACCCCGGTGACCCGGAGAAGTGCAACATCTACTCGCTGCACCAGTACTTTTCGCCGCCGGACACCGTCCGTCACGTCGCGGATCAGTGCCGCACCGCCGGGTGGGGGTGCCTCGACTGCAAGCGCGTGCTTGCCGACAACCTGGCCGCGGCCCTGGCCCCCATCCGGGAGCGGGCGGCGGAGCTGAAGGCGCGCCCCGAGCGGGTGCGCGAGATTCTGGCCGACGGGGCCGCCCGCGCGCACGCGATTGCCCGTGAGACGATGGCCGCCGTGCGCGACGCGATGGGGTTCCTGCCTGCCGGGGAGGTGACGCTACGTCGGTAGCCAGCCTCTGGCCGCAGCTCGTCGAACTCCTGCGGCTCGACCTGCTCGGTGCGGTCCTGCTGGCCGTGGTCTGCGGCGGCGCCGTGGGGCTCGAGCGGGAACTGCGGGGCAAGGCGGCCGGGCTCCGCACCAACATTCTCATCTGCGTGGGCTCGACGCTCTTCACCCAGATCTCGGTGGACCTCAGCGCATCGGGCGGCGACCCGGGCCGTATCGCGGCGCAGATCGTGACCGGCGTCGGGTTCATCGGCGCCGGGACGATCCTGCACTCGCGCGGCGCCGTCACGGGCCTCACCAGTGCCGCCACCATCTGGGTGGTGGCTGCCATCGGTGTCGCCCTGGGCGCCGGGGCCGTGTTCGATGGCGTGGGGGTTACCCTGCTGCTGCTCTTCGTGCTGCGGGGGCTGGGGTGGGCGGAGGGGCACGTCCGGCGCCGCGCCACGGAGGCGACCGTGTCGGTCGAGGTGCCGGCGGGGCCCGAACAGGTGGTGAGGATCGAGAACATCCTCAGGGACTGCGGCCTCGAGGTGCTGGACCTGCGCGCGGAGGCGGCGCGCGAGGGCCGGTCACTCCTCTCCATCACGGTGCGGGGCAAGGCGGAGCAGCATGACGCCGCCCGACTCGCCCTGTTGCGCGCGACCAGTACCTACCGGCTGTCGGTGAGCGAATGAGACACGCGGTGGTGGACCTTGCCTCGACGCGCCCCGTCTGGAGCGCGCCGCCGGCGGTGGTGCGGGCGGTGCGGCAGGCGTTCGGCCGGGGCTGGCGCGTCGTTCCCGTGCAGGCGCTCGCGTCGAGCGACGGCGACGGCGGGGCCGGAAGCGAGGCGGCCATCGCGGCCGCGGCCGGAGCCGAGGTGTACATCGGCTGGGGCACGCCGCGGGGCGTGGTGGTGGCGGCGTCTGGCACGCTCCGGTGG
>DAINBS010000066.1:0-11315 GCA_036732805.1 Gemmatimonadales bacterium
CGCGGCGGCCGACTGGGTCCGTGGCCGGGGTGCCCACCCCCGGGACCGGTTCCGCTGAGCCGACTGCCGGTGATCCACGCGGTGACCGACAACCGCGTGCTCGCCCTCCCCGACTTCCTTGCCCGCGCCCGCGCGCTCGCCCTGGGACCGGCATTCGCCATCCATCTGCGCGGAACCCTGGACGGGGGGCGCCTGCTCGACCTCGCAGACCGGCTCCGGCGCCTCACGACGCCGTCCGGGACGCGGTTCGTCATTCACGATCGACTCGACGTGGCGCGGATCGCCGGCGCGGACGGCGTGCACCTGCCGGCGGCGGGGGTTCCGTCGTCGGCCGCCCGGGCCCTCCTCGGCCCCGAGCCGCTGCTTGGCCGCTCGACCCACACCGCGGACGAGGCGCGCGCGGCGGGCGCCGCCGACGTCGACTACGTGTTCCTGGGCAACATCTGGGCGACGGCGTCGCATCCCGGGCGCCCGCCCCTTGGCCCGGGCGCCATACGTCAGGCGCAGCCCACGCGGGTGATCGCCATCGGCGGGGTCACGCCGGCCACGGCGCCGCTGGCAGCGGCCGGGGGCGCGGCCGGCGCCGCGGCCATCCGCGCACTCTGGGACGCGGACGATCCGGCTGCGGCGGCCCGCGCCCTGCGAGTATGTTTCCCTCGATGATTCCCGCCACCATCAGCGTCACCGTGAACGGAGAGCCGCGCGAGCTGCCGGACGGGTTGTCCCTGCTCCAGCTGCTCGACCACTTCGCGCTGGACCCCCGCACGGTGGTGGTGGAGCTCAATCGGGGGATCGTACGGCGGGCTGCCCTGGACCAGACGCCGGTGCGGGCGGGGGACAGCGTCGAGCTCGTGCATTTCGTGGGAGGTGGGTGACGTGACCCAGGCGTCGGGGCGCGACATACCGCTGACGATCGCCGGCCGGGCCTTCCGGTCCCGGCTGATCGTCGGAACGGGGAAGTACCGCGACCACGCAACGATGGCGGCCGCCCACGCGGCGTCGGGCGCCGAGATGGTCACCGTGGCGGTGCGGCGCGTGGACCTCGACCGCACCAAGGAACAGGGCATCCTCTTTCACATTGACCCGGCGCGCTATTTCCTGCTGGCCAACACCGCTGGGTGCTACACGGCCGCCGACGCCATCCGCTACGCGCGCCTCGCGCGGGAGGCGGGGTTCAACGAGTTCATCAAGCTCGAAGTGATCGGCGACCAGCAGACCCTCCTGCCCGACGTGGCCGAGCTGCTCGTGGCCACGAAGACCCTCGTGCAGGAGGGCTTCACCGTGCTCGCCTACACCAACGAGGATCTCGTCACGGCGTTGCGCCTGCAGGACGCCGGCTGCGCCGCCGTGATGCCGCTCGCCTCGCCCATCGGAAGCGGGCTCGGCCTGCTCAACCCCTACGCAATCCGCACCATCAAGCACCGGCTGTCCGTGCCCATCATCGTGGACGCCGGTGTCGGCACCGCCTCCGACGCGTGCCTCACCATGGAACAGGGCGTGGACGGCATCCTCATGAACACCGCCATCGCGGAGGCGGCCGACGCGGTCGCGATGGCGCAGGCGATGCGGCACGCCGTCGAAGCGGGCCGACTGGCGTACCTGGCCGGGCGCATGCCGCGCCGGGAGGTGGCCGTCCCCTCGAGCCCCGTCACGGGCATGCTGAGCTAGGAGCCCTCGTGATGGCAGACGAACCGCCGCACGATCCGGCGCCACCCACCGCCGCGGCTCCCCTGTCCGGAACGGCCGACCGGGGATTCGCAGCGCGTCAGGCCACCCTGCTCGTCCTGCGCGGGGTGCGCGCGCACGAGACGTTCGACGCCGCGCTGGCCGGGGCCACGGCCGCCCTGTCGGACCCCGACCGGCGGCTCGTCCACGAGATCGCCGCGGGCGTGCTCCGCGGCCGCGACGCCCTGGACGCCCTGCTGGTTCCCCGGGTCACCGGCGACTGGCGCCGGGTCTCGGAGGACATGCGCGACGTGCTTCGCATCGGCGCCTACCAGATCCACCACCTGACGCGCGTACCCGTCCACGCGGCCGTGGCGGCCACCGTCGAGGTCGCCAAGCGGGCGCACGGAGCCCGCTCGGCCGGATTCGCGAACGCGGTGCTCCGCCGGCTCGCGCAGGACGCCTCGCAGGGACCGTCCGTGGCGCCGCCGGCGCCAGAGGCGACCGACGCGCGGACGCTTGCCCGGAAGTACTCCCATCCGGCCTGGCTGGTGGGCCGGTGGGTCGCGCGCTTCGGGATGGAGCGGACGGAGGCCCTGCTCGCGCACAACGCCGCGCGCAGCGCCGTCCACCTGCAGCCGGCCCGCTGGCCCATCGAGCGGATGCGCGACGCGTTTCAGGCCGCGGCCGTCGCGTTCACCGAGGTCGAGGGGCTCCCGGGCGTCGCGGTGCGCGGGGTGCGCGTGCACGACCTCCCGGGATATGACGAAGGCGCGTTCGTCGTGCAGGACCCCGCGCAGGCGCTGGCCCTGGAGCACATCACCCTTCCCGAGGGCACGCTGATCTGGGACGCGTGCGCGGCACCCGGCGGGAAGGCGGCGCGGCTCCGCACGCGGGGACCCGTGCTGGCGTCCGATCCCCGGCGCGCCCGGCTGCCGCGCCTCGTGGATACCGTGCACCGGGCGGCGCCCGGCGTGTGGATCGTGTGCGCGGACGCGCTGGCCGCTCCGCTCCGCCCGGACAGCCTCGGCGCGGTGCTGCTCGACGTCCCGTGCAGCGCCACCGGGACCATCGCCAAGCACCCCGACGCCCGCTGGCATCTGTCGCCAAGGCGGATCGAACGGCTCGCGCAGCTGCAGGCCACGCTGCTCGACGCCGTGGCCGCCGTGGTGCGGCCGGGCGGCGTGCTTGCCTACCTGACCTGTTCGCTGGAGCAAGAGGAGAACGGCGATCAGGTGAACGCCTTCCTCACGCGACACGCCGACTACCGGCGCTCGGTGGACGATCTGTTCCTGTTCCCGCCCGACCGCGGTACCGACGGGGCGTTCGCGTCGAGGTTGGAGCGCGCCGCATGAAGTTCCGGCGCCGCTTCGCCACCGGGGGACGCCTGCGGGAGTTCTTCGCCACGCTGCGCTCCCGCGTTGGCGATGATCCCGAGAACGCGGGGGCACCGGTCGGCACGCTGGACGGCACTCCCGAAGTGCCCACGGGACGCCCGGTGGACGCGGGACGCCCGCCGCGCCGGCCCCCGGGATCGGGCCCATCGGGGGGATGGAAGGCCTGGGTCGGTCAGCATCCGCTGGTGGTCACCGGAGCCGGGCTGTTCGCCGGCACCTTCCTCGTGGGCTACCTGGTCGCGGCCGTGCTGCTGTTCCCCGCCCCGTTCTTCGCCGGACACGGCGCCATCCCGCGCGTGCTCGGACTGGAGCAGGAGCGCGCGCAGACGACGCTCGCGGAAGCCGGCTTCACGCTCGGGGCCGTGCAGCGGGCGCCCCACCCCACCATCCCCGCCGGCGGCGTGATCTGGCAGGATCCGCCGGCCGAGGTAAACGCCCGTGAGGCCACGGCGGTGAGTCTCACCATCAGCACCGGCCCGCAGCGCGTGCCCGTCCCCGACGTGGCGGGGTACGACGTGCGCGAGGCGCGGATGCTGATCGAGGCCGCGGGCCTGCGGATCGGCGGCACCGAATCGACGCAGGCGCCAACCCCGCGCAATGTGGTCGTCAACACCCGTCCCCCGGCCGGTTCGACCCTGGCGCCCGGCGCCAGCGTCGTGGTGGTCGTGAGCGTGGGCGCGGCAACGATCCGCGTGCCCTCGCTCACCGGGCTCACGGTGGACGAGGCCCGCCTGGCGCTCGAAACGGCGGGACTTGCGCTCGGCACGGTGTTTTCGCAGACGACCGCCGCGGTCGCCCCCGGGGAGATCTTCCACCAGCAGCCCGGTGCCGGAACGCTGTCCGCGCCGGGTACCGTGGTCAACGTCCGCCTCGCCCGGAGCCCCTGAATGCCCGTCGTGCGCCTTGCCCCAAGTCTCCTGGCCGCCGACCTCGGCCGGCTGGCCGAGGAGATCGCCCGCGCGGAGGCCGGCGGCGCCGACCTCATCCACGTGGACGTCATGGACGGCCGGTACGTGCCGAACCTGACGTTCGGAGCCGGCCTGATCGCCGCGGCGCGCAAGGCGACCCAGCTGCCGCTGGACGTGCACCTGATGGTCGAAGAACCCGAGCGTTACCTCGAACCGTTCGCGGCGGCGGGTGCGGCGATCTTCACGTTCCACCCCGACGCCACGCGCCACGTCCAGCGGCACCTGACCCGGGCGCACGAGCTGGGCATGCGCGCCGGGCTCGCGCTCAACCCGGCCAGCCCGCTCGACTGGGTCGAGGACGCGCTGGACGACCTCGACCTGCTGCTGCTGATGACCGTCAACCCGGGCTTCGGCGGGCAACGTTACATTCCGGCATCCACCGCGAAGATCCGGCGCGCGCGGCAGCTGGTGGCCCAGTCGGGACGCGACATCTGGATCGAGGTGGACGGGGGGATCACTCCCGAGACCATCGCCACGGCGTTCCACGCCGGGGCGGACACGTTCGTCGCCGGGTCCGCCGTGTTCGGCACGGCGGACCCGGCCGCAAGCCTGCGCGCGCTCCGCCAGCGGTGCGCCGCCACTGCGTGAGAAGAGCCGCACTATGGCCAGTCGAGGACAGTGGATCGCGGTCGGTGTCGTGCTGGGGGTCATCGGCTTCGGCATCGGGGCCGCGCTGCTCCTGACCCCGGAGATCACCCGCATCGAGCCGGGCGCCCGCGCGCCGGACTATACCGTCGCCAGCGTCACGTCCGACGACTCGGTCTCCGTGCGCGATTACCGCGGCCGCGTGGTCCTGCTGAACCTCTGGGCCACCTGGTGTCCGCCCTGTGAGCAGGAGATGCCCTCGATGGAGCGGCTCTACCAGGAAATGGGACCGCAGGGCCTCGAGGTGGTGGCCATCAGCATCGACCAGCTCACGCCGGATGCCGTGCGCCAGTGGGCCGACGAGCGGGGCCTCTCCTTCACCGTGCTGCAGGATCGCAGCGGGCGGATCCAGCAGGTGTATCAAACGACGGGCATGCCCGAGAGCTTCGTCGTGGACCGCGAGGGCGTGATCGTCAAGAAGGTGATCGGCGCCACCGAGTGGGATCACCCGGCGCAGAAGGCGCTGTTCCGGAGGCTGCTTGCGGCAGAGTAAGTCGTGGGGCGACCGGCTGCGGTCGGCCGTGGTCGTCAACTGGCCGACGAAACTCACGGCCCTCGTGCTGTCGGGCGTGCTCTGGGCGGCCGTCGCCGCCGAGGAGCCCACGAGGCAGCTCGTCCCCGTGACCCTGGTCGTGCAGCCGCCGCCCGGCCGGGCCTTTGCCGGACCGATGCCGGTGGTCCAGGCCGTCTACGTCGGCAGCACGCGCGAGCTGATCAAGTTGTACTCCTCGCCGCCCACGATCCGGAAGGTGCTGCCCGACACGCTGAGCGGGAGCGAGTTCCAGCTGACGCTGTCGACGCAGGACCTGCTGACGCCGGGCCGCATCAACGTCCGGGCCGAGGACGTGCAGCCCAGAACGATCCGCCTCACCCTCGACGCCATCGTGCGCCGGACGGTCGAGGTGGAATCGCGGGTCGTGATCGTGCCGGACTCGGGGTACGCCCTTCTGCAGGGCATCGCCGTCGAGCCGGGCTCGGTCACCGTGTCCGGCCCGGACTCCGCGGTCCGCGCCATCGCCAGCGTCTCGACGGTGAGCCTCGAGCTGCGCGACGTGAACGGCCCGGTGCGCCGTCTGGTTCCGCTCGACACCGCGAGCCTTGGCCCGGTTCGCGTCGCGCCGTCCGAGGTCGCGGTATCGGCCGAGGTCGTGTTCATGTCCGAGCGCGTGCTGATGGGCGTGCCAGTCACCATCCGCTCGGACCGGGCGGCCCAGCTGGTGGCCGATCCGCCGGCCGTGCTGGTAACGGTGCGCGGCTCCAGCCAGCGCCTCGCGCGACTCACGCGTGACTCGATCCTGGTGATCGCGTCCCCCGAAACGACGGACGTCCCGGCGCGGGTCCGCCTCGAGGTCGTGCCGCCCGAAGGCCTGACGGGCGTGGCGACGCCCGACACGGCGGTGGTCACGCGGCGCACCAGTGGCTGAGGTCCTGCTCGGGATCGAGACTTCGTGCGATGAGACGTCGGCGGCCGTGCTGGTCGGAGACGGCCGGCGCGCCGAGCTCGCGAGCCTCGTCATCTTCTCTCAAGACGTCCATCAGGTCTTTGGCGGCGTGGTGCCGGAGCTCGCGAGCCGCGCGCATCTCCGCACGCTCGACCCCGTCGTGCGGCGCGCGCTGGCCGAGGCGGGCCTGCCGCTGTCCGCTGTGGACGCGATTGCCGTCACGCAGGGTCCCGGCCTCGTGGGCGCGCTCCTCGTGGGCGTGAGCTACGCCAAGACGCTCGCTGCCTCCCTCGGGAAAGCCCTGATCGGCGTGCACCACCTGGAAGGCCATCTGTTCGCGCCCACCCTCGAGGACCCGGACCTCGAGCCGCCGTTCGTGGCGCTGCTCGTGTCCGGGGGACACACGCTGCTGCTGGACGTCGAGGCGTGGGGCCGGTACCGCCTGCTTGGCGAAACCCGCGACGACGCCGCGGGCGAGGCGTTCGACAAGGTCGGCACCCTTCTCGGGCTCGGCTACCCTGGCGGACCGGCCATCGAGCGGCTCGCCCGGGACGGCACCGACCGGTTCGGCTTCCCGCGCCCCATGCTGCACGACGGCTTCGACTTCTCGTTCAGCGGGCTCAAGACCGCCGTGCTCCATGCGGTGCGGGCTTCGGCCAGTCTCGATGCGGATCGGGCGGACCTGGCGCGCAGCTTCCAGGACGCGGTGATCGACGTGCTCGTCGAGAAGACCGCCCGGGCGGCGGAGGAGACGGGCCACCCGATCGCCGTGCTGGGTGGCGGAGTGGCCTGCAGCACGGCCCTGGCGCGCCGCATGGCCGAGCGGCTGCGCGGCCTGGCACGGGTGGCCGTCGCCCGGCAGCGCTTCAATCTCGACAACGCCGCGATGATCGCGCGGGCCGGCTGGTTCCGGCTGGGCCGCGGCGAACGGCACGGGAGCGCGCTCGACGCCGATCCGTCGCTGCCGCTCCCCGGTCTGCTGCCCCCCCGTACACCCCCGACCCCGCGTACCCGCACCGCATGATGGGATTCGGCCGATGACCGTCTACCCGCTCACATTCACCGTCTTCGGGCTCGAGATCACGGGCTTCGGCATCATGATGATGGTGGCGTTCCTGGTGGCGGGCTGGGCCATGCAGCTCGAGCTCAGGCGGCGCGGGCTCAATCCGGAGTTCTCCGCCGACGTCGTCGTGGCGGGCGTGGTGGGCGGGATCCTCGGCGCCCGACTCTGGTACATCGCGCTCAACGGCGGGCCGCTCTTCTCGCGGGGCGGGCTCGTCTGGTACGGCGGGTTCGTGGGCGGCTTCGCCGCGGTCGTGGGGACGAGTTGGTGGAAAAAGGTGCCGATCCGGTTCACGTTCGAGCTCACCGCCCCGGCGCTCGCCCTCGGCCATGCGCTGGGCCGGGTGGGGTGTTTTCTCGTCCAGGACGACTACGGCGTCCCGACGACGCTCCCCTGGGGCATGCGCTTTCCCGAGGGGCAGCCGCCCACGACGGTGGCGGCCCTGACGCGGTGGGGGGTGGAGGTGCCCGACGGCCTTTCGCCGGGCGAAGTGCTGGCCGTGCACCCGACACAGCTCTACGAGGTGGCGGCGCTCCTTGCCATGTTCTGGCTGCTGTGGCGGCTGCGCCGGCACGGCCACGCCGCGGGCTGGCTGTTCGGGGTCTACCTCGTCCTGGTGGGGATCGAGCGGTTCCTGGTCGAGTTCGTCCGCGCCAAGGACGACCGTCTGCTCGGGATCTTCACCCTGGCGCAGGTCACCAGCATCGCCCTCTTCGTGCTCGGGGTTTGCCTGATGCAGTGGCTCAAGCGCCCGGACGGCTTCGTGCCGCGCCCCGAGGGCGGACTCGCGCCGCGCGCCGCGGGCTGACGCCTTCTGGACGGCACCGCTCGCCCGCGGATCAGCGCGCGCTGGGCTCGGGCCGCACCCTGAGGAAGATCCACACCAGCGCCACCACGAAGGCCAGGGCCATGGCCGCCTGTGCCAGTGCCGTCTGCACCGTCGGGAACATGCCCAGCGCGGGCAGCGTCGGCAGGCGGATGGGCGTCGCGGGCACCCAGCCCGCCGCCTGAAGCTCCGCCACGCCCTGGCCGGCAAAGCTCACCGCCATGATCGTGAGCAGTGCCCCCGTCACCGCAAAGAACGGGCGGAACGGAATCCGCACGCCCCAGCGCCGCATCGCGACGTAGACGGCCGCGAGCACCAGCGCGCCGACCACGAGACCCGCCCAGACGGCCGCCGCCCCGGGTGCGGTGTCGGCGGTCCCGAACAGGGCCGCGTAGAACAGGATCGTCTCCACGCCCTCGCGGTAGACGGCCAGGAACGCGACGCCGGCCAGCGCCAGGGCCTTCCCGCTGCCCAGCGCCTCCTGCATCCGCGCGCGCACGAACGCCTGCCACCGCTCGGCCTCCACCTTGGACACCATCCACGACGCCACCCCAAAGAGCACGACCGAGGCGAGCAGCATCGTGAGCCCCTCGAGGGCTTCCTGCTGCGCCACGCTCACCCGCACGACCGTCGCGAACAGCGCCGCGGTGACGCCGCTCGCCACCACGGCCAGCGCCGCGCCATAGCCAATGTCGCGCAGGCGCGCGCCGGCACCGGCCCGCACGAGGAAGGCGATGAGCGCGCCGATGATGAGGATCGCCTCGAGCCCTTCCCGCACGATGATCACGAACGACTGGCCGAACAGCACCGTGGGCACGCCCACTTCCGTCACGGCGTCGGCCGCGGCCCCGAGCGTCCGCCGCACGTTGGCCTGGGCGACCGCGATGCGGGCCGAGTCGCCGCCGGCGAGCGCGCTGCGGAGATTGCCGAAGGCCCGCTCGACCGCGCCCACCGCCCGGCTGCTGCGCGCCCCCACCCTGGTTTCGATGGCTTCGAACGCGAGGTAGGCGTCGAGCGAGCGTCCCCGCGCGGCCTCCGCGTCGCCGGCCAGGGCGAGGCTCACCGCTTCCGCGACGAGCGCTTCGGCCCGCGACACCGCGCGCCGCGCCGCGAGCGCCGGGTCGGCGCCGAGCACGTCGGCGGCCCCCGCGGTCCGCGCGAACGCCATGGCCTCCCCCGGAACGGCGTCGCCCGTGCGGCCCGCGATCATCGCCTCCAGCGAGTCGTCGGTGGCCGCGAGCGTGGCAATGCCGTCACTCAGGTCCACCAGGCAGTCCGGGCAGCGCGCGGTCACCCAGCGCCGCCCCGGAGCCCGGGCGTCGTCATCGTACCGCAGGCCCGAGGCGTAGAGCGCCACGGCCCAGCGGTCTTCGAGCGAGAGCGTGTGCTCGTATGCCGGCATGGCGGTGCCGGCGATGCCCACCGTGACCTTGCGGAAGAAATCGAGCGGGCTGCTCGTCCGGAGGGCGGCCCGATCCGTGAAATCGGCGGGCGGCGGATCGAGCCCGAGGGCGGCCGGCCCCCGCCCGTCACCACGCGGCCCGTGGCACGACGAGCAGGTTCGGGCGTACACCTCGGCGCCGCGCGCGAGGGAGGCCGGCGCCGCCGGCAACGGGTCGAGCGCAATGCCCAGGCTGGCCGCGAGCCGCGACCGCAAGGCGTTCACGGAATCGGCCAGAACCTCGGGGAGGGCGAGTGCCGCGGCCGCATCGATCAGGGCGTCGAGATCGCGAGCCACGGAGCGGCGCACGCTCTCGGGAAGGCGCTCCGCCAGCCGCCGGGCTTCCGTGAGAAAGAGACGCGCCTCTTCCAGCTCCGCTTCGCTCACGACTCGGCCGGCGGCGGTGCCAAGTGCGTACTCGTCCGCCGCAAGGGCACTCACCGCGGCGATGCGACGCGCGAGCGTGGTGGGATCATCCTGCGCCCGGGCAGCCGCCGGCACGGCCGACAGCAGGGCCTGCAGGAGAAACACAGAACCGAAGCAGGTACTCTTGAGAATCATTCTCAGGAATTCGGGTCCCGAATTGTAGGGCGGGCTACTCGGGATTGCAAACGCGGGAGAGCGTGTTCGGGGCGCGCGGCGACCGAAAACCCGACACGTTCAATCCCCCTTTGGCGGGAGCACGTCGAGCTTTGGGTTGTGTTCGCCCCCCCTGCTATTGGTAGTAGTTGCGCGGTGCGCGGGCCGGTGGCATGCTGGGGAGCGTCCTCTCCGGAGTCGACGATGCGACCTCATCCAGTCCTCCTCGCGATCCCCGTGGCGTGGGTGTTCGCGTGCGGCGACGCGACGCAGCCCACCCCCCCCCAAGTAGCTCCCCCCGTATTCCAGACCCTCTTCAGCGACGACGTGCCGGCCGGCGCCGCCGCGTGGACCGCGTGTACCGAGGCCGACTACAACTATGTGATCGATCCCCACTTCGACTCCCTCGTCTCTACCTTCGCGGACCCTGACACCGCGTTCACCGACCAGTGCGGCGACCTGGACTTCGACAACCGCACGCGCTCGGTCACCACCGTGTACTCGATCATTCCGGGCAGCCCTTCGGAGGCCCCTGGAAGTACTGGTGGCGGCGGGCCCGGCTGGCCAATGACGGCACGGGGGTGCGGGAGGAAGTCCGGAAGGTGAGCATGGGACCGGATTCGACCGACACCGCGGTGATCGACATGCCGTTGAGCGATCAGTACGATGCGATTGGCGTGGTCCTGCTCACCACGACGAGCGACACGTTCGCGATCCGCGACCAGCCGTTCACCGATACCACGCAGGGCCCGTGGGGCGACGTGAACCTCAAGTTCCAGCACTGGCGCACGATCACCCCGCCTACGCTTACCTCGGTGAGCCACGAAGACGGTTACATCACCTTGGTTTGGAGTAACGCTCGCCAGCCCAGGTCGATTGACAGCACCAACATCTATCGTAACGGCCAATACCTGTACACCGTGGGACCGGCCCTCACGTCTCACATGCATCAAAGCCCGGGGTCGGGTACCTGGAAATACACGTTGAAGCACCTGAGCTGGCCCGCGGCGCTGGCGCCGCAACGGCAGCTGGCCTTCCCCAACAGCGACCTGTCGGACTCGGTCGGGATCACGCTGGGCACCGCGTGCGCGCGGCTGGCGGAACCCACGGGCGACCACGACACCTGGCTGCACGCCGACCAGTACATCAGCGCCGGCTGCTCCACGCTCGGCGCCACCAAACGGTACCGTTGGTATGGGGCCGGGGATGTAGCGCTCACGGGCTGGAGCAGCGACACGCTGTTCGACTTCCTGGGCCACGCGAGCACCGACACACAGATCGTGATTCTG
>DAINBS010000067.1:0-11200 GCA_036732805.1 Gemmatimonadales bacterium
CCCGTGCCCGTCCCGGCCACGATGCCGAACCCCGCCCGGCCCCGCGCGAGCGCACGGACCTCGTCGCCGTGTTCGCGCTCGAGGACCGTCTCGAGATGCAGTCCGAGCGCAAGCTCGATCGTCTCACACGCGGCCCGGGTGGGGGCGATCACGATCACGCGCCCGGTCGGAGGCACCGCCTGCCGGAACGCGTCCCGGTCGGGCGGCAGGAAGTGGTCGCGGACGTGCTGGTGGGGGTAGGTCACGGGCGGAAGATAGCCGTTAGCCGTTAGCCGTTAGCCGTTAGCCGTTAGCCGGGCAATACGCGAAAGGGCGGCCTTGTGGGCCACCCTCTCGCTATTCGGACGGTACGGCCATCGGCGATCGGTGATCAGCTCAGTCCCCCAGACAGATCCCCAACTCTCTCGCGGTCAGCACCGAATCGTGATCCAGCGGCACGCCCGCGTGGCCGCCGAGGGCTTCCTCGAACGGCACGGTGACGATCGCCGGGGGATCCGACGCCACGATCCGGCCGAATTGCTTGGCTTCGACCGCGCGGACCGCGGCCGCGCCGAACCGGAGCGCCAGCAGCCGGTCGAACGTGGTGGGTGACCCGCCGCGCTGCAGGTGGCCCAGCACCACCGAGCGCGTCTCCTTGCCGGTGCGCTCCGCGATGGCCTGGGCCACCATCTCGCCGATGCCGCCCAGCCGGGCCATGGCGCCCGCCTTCTTCCCCTCCTGGAGCACTTCGGCCCCGCCCAGCGGGCGGGCGCCCTCGGCGGTAACCACGATGCTGAAGTGCTGCCCAGTCAGCTCCCGCTCCATCACCTTGTCGCACACCTTGCCGATGTCGAACGGGATCTCCGGCATGAGGATCACGTCGGCGGTGCCGGAGAGTCCCGAGTTGAGCGCGATCCAGCCGGCGTTGCGGCCCATCACCTCCACCACGAACACCCGCTGGTGGCTCTGCGCGGTGGAGTGGAGCTTGTCGATCGCGTCGGTGGCCGTGTTCACCGCCGTGTCGAACCCGAACGTGATCACGGTGCCGCGGACGTCGTTGTCGATCGTCTTGGGGACGCCCACGATGGGCAGCCCCTTCTCGAAGAGCCGCTGTGCGATGCGCAGCGAGCCGTCGCCGCCCACGACGATCAGCGCGTTGAGCCCGAGGCGGCGGAACGCCGCCACCACTTCGTCCGAGCGGTCCACCTCCGCCATGGTCCCGTCGGGCTGCTTGACCGGCCAGGCGAACGGGTTGCCCCGGTTGGTAGTGCCGAGGATCGTGCCGCCCAGATGGGTGATGCCGCGGACCGTCTGCTCGGTCACGGGTACGATCTGCGCGTCCCCGAGCAGCCCGCCGAATCCCCGCTCGATCCCGTAGACCGTCCAGCCGCGGTGCATGGCCGACAGCACGACGGCGCGGATCACCGCGTTCAGGCCCGGCGCGTCACCGCCGCCTGTGGATAAGGCGATCTTCATCGGACGTCACCTCGATGCGCGTGAATGAGACGCAGCACTTCCCCCTCGTCGGGATGCCGGCCCGCCCGCAGCTTGGAGAACACCAGGGCCCCGTCCACCGTCACCTCGAACGCCCCGCCGGACGACTCGACCAGCCGTACGTCCGCGCTCGGATACGCCTGCCGCACCTCGGCCGCCAGACCGGCGGCCCGGGGGTGGTAGTTTCAGACGACGCAGAACTGAATGCCGACGCGCATGCAACACTCCTGAAGGGCCCACGCACGAAGTTAACGGCGCGTTCGCCACCGTCGCCACGCGCTTGCCGTTTCTCCCGCCACTCGCCAACATTCGCCACGGCGCCCGTGACCACTCCCACTCTCTCCGATCTCGGCTCGACCCGCACCCGCCGGGCGGCGCAGCTGCAGTTCGCGCTCGCGATCGGGGCCGCCGTCGCGATCGTCTCCGGGGTCGTTCGCCTCGCGCCCGTCGCCGCGGCCACGCCGGGACCATTCATCCTCCAGGCACTGCTCTTCCTGGCCATCGGCGCGCTGACGCGCCGGTTCGGCATCGCCCTGCCCGGCGGCGGCTACGCCTCGTTCGTGCTCGGCGTGGTCCTGGCCGCCACGCTGCTGCGCGGCTGGGGGTTCGCCGCCGCGGTCGCGGCGCTGACGATCGTGATCGGTGACCTGGGACTGCGCCGGCTGCCGGCGCGCGTCGCCCTCGGCACCCTGGCGCACCTGGTGTTCGGGACGGCTATCAGCGGCCTGCTTTATGAGAGCGTGGGGGGCGTGAGCGGGACGGAGGCGCTCTCGACCGCGAACCTCATTCCGCTCCTGACGCTCGGCGTCGGCTTGCCGGTGGTGGTCAACGGCACGTACTACGTCGAGCTGGCGCTGCGCGGCATGTTCGAGTGGCGCGATGCCCGCCTCACGCTCCGGTGGGAGGCCGTCGTGTACGCGGCCTCCGCCGCCTTCGCGCTGGGCTGGGTCGCCCTGACCGTGGGCGGCGTCCCCGCCGGTCCGCGGGCCGCGCTCGCTGGCATCCTCCTCGGCGCCTTCGCCCTCACCCACTGGATCATCAGCCGCGCCGTGCGCGCCGACGAGCTGCGTCTGGTGCACAGCCTGGCCGGCGCGGTGGCCGCCGAGGTGAGCATCCAGCACAGTTTCACCCGCATCCGGCAACTCACCCGCCACCTCGTGCCCTGGACGCACATGGGGTTCGCGGCCATCGATGAAGCCGGCACCACCTACCGCCTCCTCGCAGACACCGAGGTCGGCGCCGGCGCGATGGGGCCGGCGACCGTTGGACTGGTGGGCGACGCCCTGCGCCTCAGACGGCCCGTCGTGGCGGAAGGGCGGGCCGCGCTGGGCCAGAGCACCGCGCAATCCGAGGTGGTGATCCCACTGCTGCAGGGTACGACCGTCGTGGGATTCTGGAGCGTCCGTCACGCCGACGCGGGCATCTATCGCCCCGCGGACGGCGAGTTGCTCAATCTCCTCGCCCCGCAGCTGGCGTTGTCGCTCGCGCTGTCGACGCTCGTGGACCCCGTCGCGAACGCGTCCGAGCACACGTCATCGTTCGCCCGGTCCCTGGCCGAGGCCACGCAGGCCATCCGCACCCTGAGCGACGACGTCGCCCACCGTGCCGCGACGGCCGAGCAGCAGGCGCAGGCGGCCGCCATCCAGGTCACGAAGGTGGTCGAGGAAGTCGCCCGCCTCGTCGAGACCGTCAACACCTCCGTGGCCGCCGCGGACCGCGCGCGCGACGCCACGGAGGAAATGGCCCAGCGGGTGCTCGACGTCCGCGCATCGAGCGGGGAGACGGCCGGGCGGCTGGCCGCCCTGGGCGCCACGATCGGCCGGGGCGCGACCGAGGTCGTCTCGCTCCGCGACGCCTCCCAGGACATCGAGCGGTTCGCGGAGACCATCGGGACCATCGCGAATCAGACGAACCTGCTTGCCTTGAACGCCACCATCGAGGCGTCACGGGCCGGGATTCACGGCCGCGGATTCGGGGTCGTGGCCGACGAGGTCCGCAAGCTGGCGGAGGAGAGTGCCCAGGCCGCGCGCAGCATGGGTCGCAGCGCGCAGGCCACCCGTCAGGTGCTCGACCGTGCCGCCCGCATTCTCGAGGACATCGGGTCGCAGTTGGGCGAGCTGGCGGTGCTCTCCGACCAGTGGCGGAAGGACCTCGACGGCGTCGTCGCGGCCGCCGAGGATTCCCGCCGCGCCGGCCAGGCCATCGCGGACGCTCCGCGGGCAATCCTCGCCATCGCCGGGGACGCCACCGAGGCGCTCACCGGCGGGCGCGCCGCGGCCGACCGCTCCGCTGCCGAGGCCGCCCAAGTGACCCGGGAGGCACAGGAACAGCGCCGGGCGGCGGAGCGCATGCAAGCGGGCAGTCAGCGCCTGGCGGCGCTCGCCGCCGATCTCAGTCGGAGCGTCGCGTTCGTCCGAAGCGAGGGGAACTGAACAGCCACGGCCGTTCAGCGTATCTTCCCCACAACATTTTCCATGCACCCACACCGTTCCCTCCCCCTGGCGGGGATTCTGTTGTCCGCCGCGGCCTGCGGCGGCGCCACCGACGGCCCCGCGACCGCGGCGCTGTCCGCGGTCAACGGCGCGCGGTTCGCCGCCGTGTACCCCGGCGACACCGCCAGTTGGGCCGGGTTTGGCTTCGGTGCCGAGCAGGGATCGGGTGGCGTGCTCGTCACCACGGCATCGGGGCTCGCACCCGCCGCGGTGACCGGTTGGCGCGACGCCGAGGTCCAGGCGATCCTGCCCGACGACGCGCGATCCGGAAGCACCTACGTCCTCACGGCTGGGGACACGCTCGGGCCGCTCGACCTGTACGTGCGGCCGCGTGCCGCCTACGACCCTGCCGCGCATGCCTGGACGGCGGACGCCGCCCTCCCGGTGCCGCTGGTCGGCGCCGCCGCAACCGCCCTCCGGTATCCCGCCGCGGGGGGCGTCGGCAGCATCGTCGTGCTGCACGGCGGCATGCGATCGGATTCCTCCCTGAGCCGGGAGACGTACTTCGGCTTTGTCGCGCCCGACGGGCGGGTTACCGAATGGCTGGCGGCCCCGGACACGGTCATCCCGCCCGGCCGCTGGCTTCACGGTGCCGCCGGCGGCGACCGCACGACCGCCGTCCTGGACGACGTCGAGGCCGTGGCCTATGTCCTGGGTGGCATCGACTCGGCAGACCAGGTACTCACCGATGCCATGGGCCTGGGCGTGACTTCGACGGGCGCCTACGGGCTGTGGACGTCCCTGGCGCCGCTGCCCGAGCGCCGGGCGGGCGTGGCTGCGGTGGCGGCTCTCTCCAGGGTCTACGTGATCGGCGGCTTCGGATCGGACTCCCTCGCCACCCGAACAGTGATCTACGCCACGGTCCTTCCGAGCGGAACGCTCAATGGTTGGTTCCGGGGACCGGAGCTGCCCGAGGGTCGGGCGTTTGCCGCGGCGGTGGTGGTTGGATCGACCCTCTTCGTCGTGGGGGGTGAGCGCGGCCTGATCGACCCGGCGGGGGTCGCGGACTCCGCCCAGCTCGCCGCCACCGTGTACGCCATCCGCTTGAGTCCGCTCAGTGGAGCGTTCCGGGACACGACGTGGACCGAACTGCCTGTCACGCTGCTGCGGCCCAGGTCTAGAGGGGCGGCGTTCGTCGTGGACGATGCGCTGGTGGTTACGGGGGGGGTGTACATGGGGATGCCGTCGGCGGGCGAGACGGAGTTCGCGGTGCTCACCAACGGGGTGCCCGGGCCGTTTCAGGAGTCCCCCGGGGGTTCGCTCGCGTCCCTCGCCGGCGGCCCCGTGTGGCTTGCGTCGGCGCCTGCCCTCTGGAGCGGCGCCGGCGCCGGCCGAGTGACCCTCGTGGGCGGGCTTCTTTCCGGCACCCCTGTCGCGCAAGGCTGGTCCCAGTGAACATCCAGGACATGCTCACCCGCCCGACCTTGCGCTCGTACACGCTTGCGCTCGCCGCCGTCCTGGGCGCCGCCGGCATGGCCACGGCGCAGGTGCCGCCACCCGAGTCCGTCCTGGGATTCGCGCCCGGCACCTCGGGCCGCCTGGCCGAGTGGCCCGTGCTGGTTGACTACTACCGCGCGCTGGCCGAGGCGAGCGACCGGGTGGACTTCCGCATCCTGGGCCCGACGACCAACGGGAACCCGTTCGTGGCCCTGGTCATCTCGAGCCCTCGCAACCTGAGCCGTCTCGATACCCTCCGCGCCATCAACGCGCGCCTCGCTGACCCCCGCACCATCGCAAGTGCGGCCGAGCGCGAGCGGCTGGTGCGGGACGGGCGCACCATCGTCCTGATCACGTCGAGCGTTCATTCGACGGAGGTGGGCGGGCACCTGGCCCCGGCGATCCTCGCGCACCGCCTTGCGACCGGAAACGATCCCGCCATCAGGAGCATCCTGGACGAAACGGTGCTCTTCCTGGTGCCGTCGCTCAACCCGGACGGTGTCACGATCGTGAGCCGCTGGTACGAGCGGACGCGCGGCACGCCGGCCGACGGAACGTCGCCGCCCGAGCTGTACCATCCGTACGTCGGGCACGACAACAACCGGGACTGGTACGCGTTCACGCAGCGCGAAACGCGGATGACGGTGGACAGCCTGCACAACGTGTGGCATCCCCAGATCGTCCACGACATCCACCAGCAGGGCCAGTTCGGCAGCCGCCTGTTCATCCCGCCCTATCTCGATCCCGTCGAGCCCAGCGTGGACCCCCTCCTCGTGTGGGGGGTGAACTCCCTGGGCACGAGCATGGCGTGGGAGCTCGCGGGGCAGGGCAAGCGCGGCATCGTGGTGAACTCGACGTACGATGCGTGGACGCCCGCCCGCGCATATCAGCACTACCACGGCGGCGTGCGCATCCTCTCCGAGACCGCCAGCGCGCGGCTCGCCAGCCCGATCGATGTCGCGCCCGATCAGCTGCAGGGCCGGCGCGGGTTCGACGCGACCGTGTCGAGCTGGAACTTCCCCGAGCCGTGGCCAGGCGGCACGTGGACGCTCGCCGACATCGTGGACTACCAGAGTTCCGGGGCCATGGCGCTGCTCCGTCAGGCCGCGGCTCGTCGGGATACATGGCTCCGGAACTTCGTCGCCATCGGCGAGCGCGCGGTGCGCGGCTGGAACGGCTGGCCCTACGCCTATGTCGTTCCCAAGGGGCAGTCGGGTCCGGGCCTCGCGGCAATGCTCGACATCCTCCAGCGCGGGCAGGTCGAGGTCCACGCCGCGGAGCGCGACTTTGCCGCGGCCGGGCGTCGGTTCGCCAGCGGCGACTATGTCATTCCGCTCCGCCAGCCGTACGCCGGCTTCGCCAAGACCCTGCTGGAACGCCAGCGGTATCCGGACCTGCGGGAATACCCGGGCGGGCCGCCAGCCGCGCCGTATGACGTCACGGCGCACACGTTGCCGCTGCTGATGAACGTCGAGGCGGTGGCGGTGGACGACAGCATCGCCGCGCCGCTCGGCCCACCCCTTCCCCGCACGGCGTCCGCGCCGCGCTACGCGGGGCGCGCGGGACGCGTGGGCCTGTACCGGAGCTACGCGGCGTCCATGGACGAGGGCTGGACCCGCTGGGTGTTCGACACCTGGGGCGTGCCGTACACGTCACTCGCGGACTCCGTCGTTCGCGCGGGAAGCCTGCGCTCGCGGTTCGACGTCATCGTGGTTCCCGACCAGCCCGCGCGCCGCATCGTCGACGGCCTCGCCGCCGAGTACCCCGCGCCGTTCGCCGGCGGGCTCGGCGACCCCGGCGTCGCGGCGCTGCGCGCCTTCGTCCAGGACGGTGGAACGCTGATCACGCTCAATGAAGCATCGCGTTGGGCCATCGAAGCGTTCGACCTCCCGGTCCGGGACGAGTCGGAGGGGCTCGACCGGCGCGACTTTTACGCGCCGGGCAGCATCTTCCGGCTCGAGCTCGACCCCGGGCACGCGCTCGCGCGCGGGATGCCCGAGCAGACGATCGCCTGGTTCGAGGAAAGCCCGTTGTTCGCCGTGACGGACTCGGCGCGCGTGGAGGTGGTGGCACGGTATCCGGCGGATTCCGCGGACGTGCTCCTCTCCGGCTGGGTGCTCGGGCCGGAGCATGCGGCCGGACGTCCGGCGCTGCTCGTCGTTCCCGTGCAGCGGGGCCGCGTGGTGCTCTTCGGCTTCCGTCCGCAGTACCGCGGCCACTCGATCGCGACGTTCCCCCTGCTGTTCAACGCCCTCGAAGGGAACCGCCCGTGACCGCACACCGCGGATTGCTCGCGCTGCTGTGCGCGGCGTTCGTGCCGGGCGTCCAGGCCCAGCAGGCGGATTCCGTACCGCCCCCGTACCGGCACCACGCCACCCTGCGGCCCGACTACCTCGCGGAGCTGATGCCGCGTGGACCCGAGGGCATCACCCTCCCGCCCCCGCCGCCCGGTGAGGTGCCGGCGGTCGTGAAGGGCATCTACCTCAATCGCTGGGTGTTCGGCCGGCAGAAGTTCTTCGACCTGGTCCGCCTGGCCGACACGACGGAGGTCAACGCGTTCGTCATTGACGTCAAGGACGCCACCGGCGAACTGACCTACCCCTCGGCGGTCCCGACGGCCATCGAAATCGGGGCGAACCGTTCCCCGAGCGTGCGGGATCCGCGCGACCGGCTCGCCGCCCTGCGCGAGCGGGGCATTCATGCGATCGCCCGGATCGTGGTGGCGCGCGATCCGCTGCTGGCGCGCGGGAAGCACGACTGGGCCATCCATGACAGCCGGGGTGGCCTGTGGATTGACGGGCTCGGCGAACCGTGGGTGGACGCCTTCCACGATTCCGTCTGGATCTACTCGGCGCAGCTGGCGCACGAAGCGGTGCTCATGGGCTTCGACGAAGTCCAGTTCGACTACATCCGCTTCCCGGACGAGCCGCCGGCCCGGCTGAACCGCACGATCTACCCGTCGCGCGGCGAGGGCGAATCGAAGCGAGCCGCCATCCGGCGCAATGTGCACCTGCTCCGCGACCGGGTGGCCGCCCTGGGCGTTCCCTTCACCCTGGACATCTTCGGCCTCACGACGGGCGCCACCGGCGACCTGGGCATCGGGCAGGTGTGGGAAGATCTGGCGGGCGCGGCGGACGTCGTGCTGCCCATGGTGTACCCGAGTCACTATCGTCGGGGCTCGTACAACATCGATCACCCCAATGCCCGCCCGTACGAAACGGTCCGCGCCGCGCTGCGGGAGGCCATCGCGCGGTCCGCCACCATGTCGCGGTCCGCGAAGATTCGGCCGTATCTCCAGTCGTTCTCGATCTTCCGGGTGCGGTATGGCGCCGACGACGTCCGGGCCCAGATCCGCGCCACCGAAGAGCTGGGGCTCACGGATTGGGTGTTGTGGAACTCGAGCGGGAACTACCCGGCCGCGGCGTTCCGCACCTCCATCCGTTCGGCACCGCCCGCCGCCGCCACCAGCAGCTCGCCGCGCTAGCGCCGTTCCAACCTGATCTGCCAAGGTGAGCACCGGCGGGGGAGGGGCGGCCGCTACCTGCGGGCTCGGCTGCCGTCATCCGTGGTCGAGATTCGAGCCAACAAGTTGGAACGGCGCTAGCCGGCGCCGCTCCCGGCGCGCAGATTTCTGTCGGAGGCAACATGCCGGCTTCCGACACACGGCGCCCGGCGGTGGCCGGGACGTTCTATCCGCGCGAGGCGACGCTCCTGCGGGAAATGGTGGACGAGTTCCTGTCCGCCGTTGCCGAGCCGCCGACCCCGGCCATCGGGGCCATAGCTCCGCACGCCGGACTCGTCTACTCGGGCCAGTGCGCCGCCCACGTGCTGGCGCGGATCGCCCTGCCGCCGGTGGCGGTGGTGCTCGCCCCCAACCACACGGGGCGCTGCACGGCCCCCGGCGGCGCCAGCGTCTGGCCGCGCGGCGAGTTCGTCACTCCCCTCGGCACGGTCCCCGTTGCCGAAGCGCTCGCGGACGCGCTGCTCGCCCGCTGCGACCTCACCGCGGACGATCGGATTGCCCACACCGGCGAGCATGCGATCGAAGTCGAGCTGCCGTTCCTCCAGGCTCTGGGCGGCGCCGTGGAGATCCTGCCCATCGTGCTGGCCTGGGACGACTGGCGGCGCGCCGAGGAGCTGGCGACCGCGCTGGCCGAGCTGGTGGCCAAGTGGCCGCAGAGGGTGCTCCTGCTCGCCTCGAGCGACATGACGCATTACGAGTCCGCGGGCCGCGCGGCCACCAAGGACAGGGTGGCGCTCGAGGCCATCGGCCGGCTGGACGGCGAGGGACTGCTCGCGGCCTGTCGGCGTGAGCACATCACGATGTGCGGGCGCGCACCGGCGGCGGTCGTGCTCGAGGCGTCCAGGCAGCTTGGCGCAAAGACGGCCGACGTGGTGGACTATCGGCACAGCGGCCAGGTGACGGGTGACGACTCCAGTGTCGTGGCGTACGCTGGGGTGATCCTGCGGTAGTGGCACCGCGCCGACCGACCCGGGCCGCCCCACGCGCAGAATCACCGACGTAGCTGAGGAATCCAGGCGAGAGGCGGACACGTGAGGATCGTGGCAGGGAAGTTCGCGGGCCGCGATCTCACATCGCCGCAGCACTGGCGCGTGCGGCCCACCGCGGAGCAGGTGCGCGCGGCCCTCCTCGACATGCTCGACGCCGACGTGAAGGGCGCCCGGGTGCTCGACCTGTTCGCGGGGACCGGGGCGCTGGGGCTGGAAGCGCTGTCGCGTGGCGCCCGCAGTGCCGACTTCGTCGAGTTCATGCCGGACAGTCTGCACGCGCTGCGGGCCAACATCGCGGCGCTGCATCTGCGGGAGCGCACGCGCGTCTTCAAGCGCGACGCCATCCCGTTCGCGGCTGCCCTCGGCCCGGACAGCTATGAGATCGCGTTCGCCGATCCTCCGTACGGATCGCGGAAGCTCGACCGGGTGCTCGAGAGCTGGCGCCGGAGCCACTTCGCCCGCATCCTCGCGGTCGAGCACGCCCGAACACACGACATCCCCAACGGATCGAAGCGGCGGGTGTTCGACGACACGGCGGTGACGATCTTCCGGGCCTCCGGGAAGAGACCGTGAGCCGACTCGTCAGACACCCGCGGTGACCGCGCCCGGCTCCCAGGCCGTGATGTGCCCTGCGATGGCGCTCGCCGCCGTCGTGTAGGGGCTGGCCAGGTAGAGCTGCCCCGGACCCGAGCGGCCGGGGAAGTTCCGGTTGATGGCGCTGATGGTCACCGTGTCCTTGTCGTACGACACGCCGGGTCCCGCGTTGATGCACGCGCCGCACGAGGGCTCGATGAACTGGGCGCCCACCTCCCGGAACACGTCCAGGTAGCCGCGCTCCTCGCAGTACCGCTTCACCTCCTGCGAGCCGCACTGCACGATGCACTGCACGCCGTCGGCAATCCGCAGGCCCCGGTCGAGCGCGTCCCGGAACACCGCGGCATACATGTCCATGTCGGACTTCTTGCCGGCCGTGCACGAGCCCGCATACGCGATGTCCACCCGCACCTGCCGGCCCAGCTCCCGGATGAACAGCCCGTTGCCGGGATCGCCCGGCAGCGCCACCATGGGCTCGAGGTCGCCCGCTTCGATGTCGATCACGGTCTCGTACTCCGCGCCGTCATCCGAGAAGAGGCCGGCGAGCAGGGCCCGCATCTCGACGGCGTTGGCGCCACGCTCGCGCACCAGGAACGCGACGGCCTTCTCGTCCGGCCGCACGAGGCCGGTGAAGGCCCCCACCTCGGCCGCCATGTTCGTCATGGTGGCCCGCTCGTCGATGTCCAGATCCT
>DAINBS010000068.1:0-11183 GCA_036732805.1 Gemmatimonadales bacterium
AACGGCTAACGGCTAACGGTTTCCGGCTCCGGCTCCGGCGGCGGCTGCTGTGCTCCCCAGAGATTGTAGAACAACCGGAGACTGAACGTCATCCGCCCGGTCTTCGGCACGACGCCCCGGCTCCCCGCGATCGCCCGATGGTAGAGGAACCCCGCCTCGATGGGGAGGGAAAGGCCGCGGCGGTTGCGCTCCAGACGGTACCAGAGGCCGCCACCCACCGTCCACAGTGTCTGCGAGGTGAGCGCTTCCAGTTCGGGGACGGCGGTGCCGCCCAGCGTGTACCGGTCCGCGACCTTGTGGTAGAGGCCGGCCGATACGAACGCGCGAAACGCGGGGGTCAGGCGCAGGGTGGGATTGAGAGAGGCGCGAATCTCGTCTCCGAGGTCGCGTTCCACCTCGGCCACGGTTGCACCCGGGGTGAACGGCTGGTCGAGCGGCGCAAGGCGTCGCGTGATGCGGTCGCTGAGCTGCAGGTTGTAGGCGCCCGCGAACCAGATGCCGACCCGGGAGCCCGGCTCGATGCTACCCTCGAGGCTCACCGCCACGTCGAGCTGGCCGTCGGCCGGCGCGAAGTCCACGAGATCGTTCGGGTCGTCCTGCTTCTTGCCCGTCGGCAGCCGTACCACGGTGCCGAGCACGGCCCGGAAGGCAGGGCTCGTGGCCAGACCGAACCGCAGGCCCAGCTCGACGTCGCCGATCCCGGAGAGCTTGATCGTCTCGGGCGGGTTGAGGGGTGAGGCACTGTAGCCGAAGTCGCTGCCGCCGAGCACCGCGTCCATGGCGTCCGGGTCGAGCCGCTGCGTCGGCAGCGGGACCGTGGTGGTGAGTCCCGGCTGCCCCAGCGCGAGGAGCGCGGCGCTGACGTCGGTGATGGCCTGCCGGATGGCCGCGCCCGCGGCGGACTGCGCCAGGGGCGCGAACGGCGGGACGGAACCGCCACCGCCGGTTGCCGCCGCGAAGCCCGTGAGCGACCGCAGGTCGGTACCGAGCGCGCGGGTGCGGTCGGCGAGGGCCTGGGCCTCCTGGCAGGTCGGTCCCCCGGGGCAGTCGAAGCCGCCGCCGGCGATGGCGGCCTCGAGCTGCGCCGCGGCGGCGTCCAGCTCACCGAGCAGGAGCGTGAGCGTGTCCAGCGCGCCGGTGGTGCCCTGGCTGCTGATTGGGTTCCATCCCGCTTCGACGCCCGCCGTGTCCACGACGCTGCTCGATTTCATGCGCGCGGTGACCAGCGGGACCGTCGCGGTGAACGTCAGCCTGGAGCTCAGGCCCAGCGCCAGCGAGAACGGGAACCGGCGGAGGTCTCCATCGAGGCGGGTCACCATCCTCCCCGCGTTCAGCCGATAGGCGGCATCGCCCGTGATCGAGCGAACGGCGTTCTCGGGACCGACGAGGGCGGGCAGGAGGTTCGCGCCCAGGGTATCGGCCGAGTAGTAGAAGCCAAGCGGCCGCCGAGTTCCCGCGGCGTCGTACAGTTCCGCGAAGCTCATCCACTGCGGCTCGAACGAGACGCGCAGGACGCCCCGCGGCACGGTGTACGGGTCGGGGAGCTGGGCGTGAGCGGGAGCCGCCACAACCAGGGCGAGGATGACCCAGGCGGCGGGCCGGCGGGCAGGCGGGCCGGCGGGCCGCGAGCAGATCAGGGCGTGAAGCGAGCGCATGACGGGGACAATCTAATGGTGCGTCGTGGAATAACGGGGCGGAAACAGGACCGGCGGTCGGAACCCCGACCGCCGGTCTCTATCCCTCGATCCCTCGATCCCTCTAGTTCAGAGTCGGGATGCTCGTCCCGTACTTCGCATTGATCAGATCGATCAGGGCGTCCGCGACCACCTGGTGCGTGGACGTGCTCGGATGGAACCCGTCCCGGCTGAGCGCGAATCCGAACGGCGTGTTCTGGGACATCTCCGCCGTGACCCCCGGCAGGCCCGGGAACGCCGGGAACGAGAGCACCGCACCCGGAGCCTGTGCCAACTGCCGCACCAGCGGGTTGGGATCCACGAAGATCCAATCGCGCTCGTCCGCCTCCGCCGCCATGGCCGCGTTGTAGCCCGCCGTGGCCGCCACGATGTTGAGCATCTCTTCGTCGGTGATGGCCTCGGCGTCGGCACAGCCGATCACCACCGGCTCGAGGTCTTGAGGCAGAAGGTCGCCCCCCTGGACCGAATCGATCTTCGCGTTCGCCTCCGCCAGGGCCGGCCCGCCCACGTGGAACGGGATGGAGGTCCAGGCCGTGTCGCTCGTGCCCGGGATTGGCGTGCCGGGCAGGCAGGCGACGCTTACGTCGAACGCGTTGAGCGGGTTGGTGAGGGCGTCAAACTGCGCCTCGAACCCCTTCCACACGCGGCCCTGCGACGCATACGGGACGCCGATGGGCTGGACCGCCCCGATGATCACGCCCCCCTGGATGGAGCCGAGCAGGTCGAGCGAGTCCATGAATGCGCCGAAGTAGTCCGCGAAGTCGGCGGCGCTGGTGACCTGCGCCGGGTCGCCGGGGTTCGTCTGGTCGAGCAGGGTGCTGGTGCCGTCGTTGCTCCCGATCCACACCGTCACGAACGTGGGCAGCACCTCGGCTGCGGCCTCGAACTCGGTCCGGCCCCCCAGCAGGAACGACCGGAACGCGTCGGTCTCGCTTGGCACGATGTCGGGGTTGAAGTAGTCGAGCAGCTCGATGACCGCGGCGCCCGGGAACGCCACGTTGTTCAGGTGGTCCGGGATGATGGGGCTGCGGAGCGCGCATCCGAGCGGCCCCGGGTCGCCCACCACTTCCTGGGTGAACACGTTGACCAGCGGCGGCGGGCATCCCGGCGCGCGGAGCGTCGGGTAGTTGAACTCGGTGCCCATCTGCGCCGCGAGCAGCACCGCGTAGGACTCCTGCTGGGTGCTGTCGTTGATGCCGCCGGACTGCAGACCGGCCGTGATGCTGTTGCCGAACGCGACGTAGCGCGCGAACAGGGGATCGACGAGATCCGGGTTCGCCGTGGGCGGATTGAGGCTGTCGTCGTCGATACAGGCTGCCAGCGCGGCCACGAGCGCGAGCGGTGCGATGAAATGCCTGCGCGTCATGTCAGAACCCCGCCGTGAGAGTGATCCCGAAGAGGTGGGCCTTGAACTTGTAGAGCCCGTTGTTGAGGCTCAGGTCCGGCGTCTCGCCCTCCGGGAACTCGGCCGTCCGGCCGCGCCGGATCTGCTGATCCAGGTACTGGTAGGCCGCGTCGGCCCGGAATCGCCGGCTGAACTGGTAGCCGAGGCCAATGCTGAACTCGCTCCGTGGGCCTTCGGGGAGCAGCGGGGTCACCGTCTCATCGGGCGCGGCCGCCTGGTGAAAGATGTAGCCGCCACGGACGGCCACCTTGCTCGTCGCGGACCAGTCGAATCCCAGCCGGACGCCGTGCGTGTCCTGGTAGTTCTCGATCGTGGTGCTCGAGAGGTCGTCGTCCTCGAACGTGACTGGAAGGTCCTCGAAGAGCGACCAGTGCACCCAGTTGTAGTCCGCGAGCACCGTGAGCGAAGGCGTGACGTCCACGGCGATGCCCGCGGAGAACTGGTCCGGCATCGGGGCCGAGGCCTGGACGGGCTGGTCGAGCAGCGGGCCGTCCACGAAGGCGCCGGCCACCACGCTGTCGAGCGGCGTGCCCGCGGGCACGCCGAACGGATTGCCCGCGGGGAGCACGATCCCGGTCGGGTACGGGGAGAAGTCCACGTCTCCCTCGTAGTCCATGGCCACCCTCATCAGATAATTCGCGCCGATCCAGATGCGCTCGTGCGGATGGATCTGAATGCCGAAATGGCCGCCGAAGCCGGTCCCCGAGCCGTCGAGGGCGCCGTTCGCGAAGGGGGTCTCGGGCGGGACGCCAAGCATGCCGAACGTCGTAAGCGGAAAGCCGGGCACCTCGTTCGTCGAGAGGTCCACCAGCTGCGTCAGCGTCACCTTGCCGATCACCAGATCGAAGCCCGCCCCGATGCTCACCATGGGATGCGGTTTGAACGCGATGGTGGGCTGGATGTAGATGTTCTGCAGGTTGTTGTCGTAGCCCGCGAATGCCCCTCGGAAGGTATCCTCCCACGTCGTCCCGAGGCCGTACGGCACGAACACGCCGATGCCGGCGGCCCACTTGTCGCGCTGATACTGGATGAATCCGTGCGGGACCGGCACCGGCGTGTTCTGCAGCTCCGCGTCGGCGCCGGTGAGGTCGTCCGTAAACCCGCCGTACGCGTCGATCAATGTGACGCCGGCCGATATCGTCCACCCAATCCGGCCATCCACCAGGCCGGCGGGATTGAAGACCATGGCAGACCCGTCCGCGCAGGGTTTGGCGGCGCCGGTTCCGCCGCGTGCCATGACGCAGGCCCCATGCTCATTGACCTGGAACCCCTGTGCCCTGACGTCACGGGCGATGCCCAGCGCGGCCGCACCAAGAGCGAACAGCACGAGGTGACGTGGCATGGCAACTCCGAGGCAGTGTGAATAGGACGGCAAGCGGCCGGACGGCCGTTGCCGAAATGACAGACAATCGGCGCCACGATACTACCCGGTCATGCACGTGTCAAATCGGGGTGCGGACTACGCCGTTTCCTTCAGCAGTTCCCGGTCGTAGGCGGCGAGAATCTCCTGGCGGCTGATGAGCCCGACGAGGCGGCCCCCGTCTCCTGGTTCCACGACCGGCAACGTGAGGCTCCCGTGCACGCCGAGCCGCTGGAGTGCGGTGCGCAGGGAGTCCTGCGTCGTGACGGACTCGATCTCGAGGTTGGCGACGTCCGCGGCGATCACCACCGGCGCGAGGCGGTCGCGGTCGGCCAGGACGGCGCGCAGATCGCTGTATGTAACGACACCAACCAGCCGTCCATCGTCGCCCACCACAGGAAACTCGATCTGGGGGCTCCGGCCCACGGCGTCCATGATCTCGCCCATGGTGGCTCCCTCGGACACCGTCGTCGGGCTCCGGTTGTAGGCCTGCTCCACGGTGAGCCGCTCCAACACCCCGAGGTCCCGCCCGTGCCCGATGCGCTCGCCTTTCCGACGAAGCCACTCGGAATAGATCGACGTGGGGAACAGGCGCCGGGCGGTCACGTAGCCGAGGGCCGTGGTGATCATGATGGGGAGGATGAGCTCGTAGTCGCCGCTCATCTCGAAGACGATCATGATGGCGGTCAGTGGAGCGTGCGCGCTGCCGGCCACGAGCCCCGCCATGCCCGCGAGCGCGAACGCCTCGGGCTGGACGCCCCAGCCCGGGAACGTCAGCTGGGCCGCCCTTCCGAGCCCGCCACCCAGCGTGGCGCCAATGAACAGGGCGGGCGTGAAGACGCCGCCGGTGCGCGTGGCGCCGAGGGCGAAGGCCGTGGCCGCGATCTTGGCGAACGCGAGCGCGATCAGGAGCCACGGCTCGCGCTCGGCCACGATGCCGATGTCCAGCGACTCGTGTCCCTGTCCCCAGAGATCCGACCGGAACAGGACATCGAGCGTGCCCACGACGAGGGCGGCCATCACGATCTGCGTCCACCGGTTCCGCCGCTTCTGGAGCAGGTCGGCGGCGCCGTAGGTGGCGCGGGTGAATAGCACGGCCACCACGCCGGTCGTGATCCCGAGGACGCCGTACAACCCGAGTTCCCATGCCTCTCCCATAGCGTACTCGGTGGGGATCGCGATGACCGGCGAGCTGCCGAACACCGCCCGTGAGACCACCGCGGCGATGACGGACGCCACCAGCACCGGAGGGAACGCCGCCACGCTGAAGCTGCCGAGGATCTTCTCGAGGGCAAAGAACACCCCGGCGATGGGGGCGTTGAATGCCGCGGAGATGCCCGCCGCGGCGCCGCAGGCCACGAGCCACTGGAGCCGGACGCTCCCCGACCGGAACACGCGGCCGATGCGTGAGCCGAGGGCGGCGCCCGCCACCGCCACCGGCCCTTCGGCCCCGACGTTGCCACCCGTGCCGATCATCAGGCCGGCGGCCGCCGTCTTGGCCAGGACCGGGATGTCCGGCATGTGGCCGCCCCGCTTGGCCACCGCGCGCATCACGTCCGGGATGTTCTCGCCGTCCGAGTCCCGCGCGCCGTACCGGATGATGAGGTGTGCGATCGCCAGCCCCGCGAGCACGACCGCGATGATGTTGAGCGCGCCGAGCCACGTGAGCCGGTCCGCGGTGGTCAGGGCGATGCGCTGCGTGATGTCGATCAGCTTGTAGAACAGGATCACCGCCACGCCCACCGAGAGACCGATGGTGGCGGCGAAGCCGATGAGCACCGTGCTCTCGTCGAACCGGGCGCCCCGGCGGATGAGTTGAAGGCCCTGGGCGCGGAGCCGCCGACCGGCACGCAGCAGCTTGGGGGGCAACGAGATGGGCATGGGGCTGGGGAAGATACGCGGTGAGGGTGGTGAGGGCAGGAGGGCAGAAGGGCAGTGAGGGCAGTGAGGGCAGAAGGGCAACAAGAGCAGGGCGGAGGGGGGGGAGAGGTAGAGGAGGATTGCCACCATCCTCATGAAGCCTTCACGGTCAATCCCGTAGTTTGCATTCGAGAATGAGAACCATTCCCATCGACTGCTGCGCGGGAGCGGGTTCGGGCACGGCTGCGGTCGTGGCCGATCCCGGGCACCGCTACGTCCGCGTGGCGCTTGTCGGCAGTCCCAACGTTGGGAAGAGCAGCCTCTTCCAGCGGCTCACCGGCCGGTACGTCACCGTGTCCAACTACCCCGGCACGTCGGTCGAGCTGACCCGGAGCCATGCGCACCTGGGGCCGGTTGCGTGTGAGGTGGTCGATACGCCCGGCCTGCACTCGCTCCTCCCGTCCACGGAAGAGGAGCGCGTGACGCGTCGCCTGCTGCTCGCGGGCGAGGCCGACGTGGTGGTCCACGTAATCGACGCCAAGAACGTCGCGTTGCAGCTGCCGCTCACGCTCCAGCTGCTGGAGCTGGGCCGACCCCTCGTTGTCGCGCTCAACATCGCGGACGAAGCCGCGAGGTTGGGGGTCGAGATCAACCACGCGGCCCTCGCCGACCGCCTCGGCGTTCCCGTCGTGCCGGTCGTGGCGATAAGGGGCACCGGGGTACCCGAGCTGCGGCAGGCGGTGCTCGACGTGCTCCAGCGGGAGGCGCCCGCCGCTCCGGCGTACGGGAACGGGGTGGGCCAGGCCATCCGTCAGATGCGGAGCCAGCTCACGGGTGAGTACGGAGCCGGCCGGTCGGCCGTTGGCGCGCTGGTGCTGCAAGGCGATCGCGAAATCGAAGCCCTGGTTGCAGGCACCGAACCCGACGGCGGTGCCGCCGCGCGCCGGGCCCGCGACCTGCTCGTCGCCGGATTCGGCGCGCCCGCGCCCTATCGGGTGGCGTCGGAACGTCAGCGCGCGGCCATGACGATACTCGAGGGGGTGGTGCGTCACCGCGCGGCGCCCAACCACCGGGTGGTGGACGCGCTCGGTCGCGCCCTGAGCCGGCCCCTTTTCGGTATCCCGGCACTGCTCCTCGCGCTGTACATCGGCCTGTACCAATTCGTGGGCGTGTTCGGTGGCGGGATTGTGGTGGAGTGGCTCGAGACGACCCTCTTCGAGCAGCGCGTGAATCCGTTCCTCGAACGGCTCTTCTCGGGCATCCCGTGGGAGCCGGTCCGGGCACTTTATGTGGGAGACTACGGTCTGCTCACCCTCGGTCTGCGGTACGCCGTCGCCATCATCCTGCCCATCGTTGGCGCCTTCTTCCTGTTCTTCTCCGCGCTCGAGGACTCCGGCTACTTCCCGCGGCTGGCGCTGCTGCTCGACCGCGTGTTCAAGAAGCTCGGGTTGTCGGGCCGGGCGGTGATCCCCATGGTGCTCGGCTTCGCCTGCGACACCATGGCGACGATGGTCACGCGGACCCTCGAGACCAGGCGGGAGCGGGTGCTCGCGACCCTCCTGCTCGCGCTCGCGGTCCCGTGTTCGGCGCAGCTCGGGGTCATCATGGCGCTGCTCGCCGGGTCGCCGCTTGCGCTGGGCACGTGGGCCGTGGCCATTACCGGCTCGTTCCTGCTGGTGGGCTGGCTTGGCGCGAAGCTCCTGCCCGGCACGACGGCGCCGTTCCAGATGGAGGTGCCGCCGCTCCGCCGCCCGCGGCTCGCGAACGTGCTGCTCAAGACCGTGACGCGCATGCAGTGGTACTTCCTCGAGGTGCTGCCGCTCTTCCTGCTCGCGAGCGTGCTGCTCTGGGTTCTCGATCAAACCGGGACCTTCGCCTGGGTCGTGGCGGGCCTGCGCCCGCTGCTTGGCGCGCTTGGACTGCCGGCCGAGACGGCCCAGGTGTTTCTGCTTGGCTTCTTCCGGCGGGACTACGGCGCCGCCGGCCTGTTCGACCTGTCCCAGGCCGGCGTGCTCGACGCCGTGCAGATCGCCGTCGCGGCCGTCACGCTCACGCTGTTCGTGCCCTGCGTGGCTCAGTTCCTGATGATGATCAAGGAGCGGGGCGTGAAAACCGCGTTCGGGATGCTGGCATTCATCACGCCGTTCGCGTTCGGTGCGGGATTCGTGGTGAACCTCGTACTGCGGGCCATCACGTGACGGTCGCCCAGGCCGCGCTCACCTGCGGGATGTGCGCGCAGTCGTTCGCCGAAGACCGCGGGCAGGCCACATGCCAGGCGTGTCCGCTCAGCGCGGGCTGCCGGTTCGTGCGGTGCCCGCACTGCGGGTACGAGAACCCCGTGGAGCCCCTATGGTTGCTCAAACTCCGTCTCTGGCTCAAGCTCGATGAACCCCGTTGACTGGCTGCGCGATCTCGGCGCCCTGGTCCCGCGGGCGTGGGGCCGAGACTGCCCTCGCGGCGCCCCCGTCCCGGTGGTGGGTCCCTGCGCGGACTGTGACGCGGTGGGGCTCGTGGAACTGGACGAGAACGACACCGCCCGCGTGAGCTGCCTCGTGGACCCGGGTGCGCCCACTGCGGTGCGGCTCGCGAGCGCCGGTGTGCTCCCGGGCACCGAAGTCACCCTCGTGCAGCGCTGGCCGGCATTCGTGCTCAGGATCGGATACGCGGAACTCGCGATCGACCGCGAGACCGCGGCGCTGATCCGGGTGCGCCGGGAGTCCGGGGCGGACCGGGACGGATAGCGACAGACGGGGACGGACGGAGACGGACCAGGACGGCCCCCGGCTTTCGGCTAACGGCACCCCCTCTGGCATTCACTCCGCGAGTGGGCCATTCTAGGCTATGGCCCATTCCGCGGGAGGAACGATGGCCACGGTCAAGAACATCCTCGAACACAAGGGCGCGGACGTCGTCACCTGCGGCCCGCAGGAGACGGCGCTGCAGGCCGCGCGCGTGATGAACGAGCACGGGATCGGAGCGCTGGTCGTGGTCGATGGGGGGAAGGTGGTCGGGATCTTCACCGAGCGCGACGTGATGCGCCGGGTGGTGGCCGCGGGGCGCGACGCCGCAGCGACGGCGGTACAGGACGTCATGACGCAGCCGGTGATCTCGTGCACGCCCGACACCCGGATCGACGAGTGCCGTGCCATCATCACGGCGCGACGCATCCGGCATCTGCCCATCGTGCAGGATGCGAGGCTGGGTGGGATCGTGACGAGCGGCGACGTGCTCGCGCAGCAGCTGCGCGAGCAGCAGGAGGCGCTCGACTATCTCAACAACTGGGCGTACGGAGGAAGGTGATTCGATTGCAGAATGCAGAATGCAGAATGCAGATTGGGAGGTAGGGCGGGCACCCGTTCTGCATTCTGCAATCTGCTGTCTGCATTCGTTCTGCCCGGGTGGCGAAACTGGCAGACGCATGGGACTTAAAATCCCTAGGGGAGCAATCCCCATGCGGGTTCGACTCCCGCCCCGGGCATAGCCTCTCGCAGCGGTGATGGCTGCGGGGCCCCTTCATCCTCCGCAGGGAAACGCCAGATGACACGACACGGGTCTGTACGTGCGGGTGGGCTGGCGATCGCCCTCCTGCTGGCGGGCGTCCTGGGCGGCGGGACCGGCGGCGACGGCGGTGATCCGACCACACCCCTCGCCGCCGATTCCTTCGCGCGGTTCGAGGCGGCGCTCGACAGCCTGGCGCGCGCCAACGGGCTCCCCGGACTCTCGGCGGCAATCGTGCGCGACCACCGGCTGGCCTGGTCGCACGGATTCGGGTACGCCGATTGGGAACGCCGCGTGCCAGCGACCCCGGCCACTGCCTACCGCCTGGCGTCGGTGTCCAAGCCGATTGCGGCCACGGTGCTGATGCAGTTGGTCGAGGAAGGGAAGCTTCTGCTCGATGCACCGATGCGTGATTTCCAGATCCACCCCTGGTTCGAACCCGGCGGCGGGTCGTGGGCGCATTACCCGGAGCGCTACGTCGAGCGGGCGATCACCGTCCGCCACGTCCTTACGCACACGAGTGAGTCCGACCCGCCCGGCGCCGCGTACAAGTACAACGGGAACATCTTCGCGGACTTGACCTGGGTCATCGAGGCGGTGACCCGCCAGTCCTATCCCGTGGTGATGCGCGAGCGGGTTTTCGACCCCCTGGGAATGACGAGCTCCGTGCCCGGACAGCTCGTGCCGTGGGGCGAGGTCGCACGGGCGGCGCTCGCCACGCCGTACGCGGTGCGGGACGGCGAACGGCAGCGCGGGACGTACCCCGGATTCGGGATCGAACCAGGCGTCGATGTGAGGCTGTGGAACCTCGAGCCAGCCTTCCGGCTGCCCGTGGCCAGCGACTCCGCACGGCGCGCGCTACTCGGACAGGACTACACGCCGCTCTTCTCCTCGCAGACGGCGGCGGGCATGGTATCCACGGTGGAGGACCTGGCCCGGTTCGACATCGCGTTCGATACGGGAAAGCTGGTCAGCGACGCGGCGCGCGCACAGATGTTCACGGCGTCCCGAACACCGAGTGGTGACACACTCCCGTACGGCCTCGGATGGTTCGTCGAGGAGGTGAACGGCCGCAAGATCGTATGGCACTACGGTTGGTTTCCGCCGACGGTGTCGGCGCTCTACCTCAAGGTCCCCGATCTCGGCCTGACATTCCTCCTCCTGTCCAATTCCGATCTCCTGAGCGCCGACATGGAGTGGACCGCCCGCGGCGTGCGCGCATCGCCCTATGCGCGGCTCTTCCTGGACCGCTTCGCCCCTTGACCAGGAGAGACCCGAGCGTTTGGACGGTGCAAGGGGATCAAGCGGCCTGCGCTCGACGTTTGCCGATCCGGGATGGGACGTTGCAGATTGTGCCGCGCAGGAC
>DAINBS010000069.1:0-11144 GCA_036732805.1 Gemmatimonadales bacterium
CCCGTCCATCACGCCCACCACGGCAATGGCCCGGTCGCGCTCTTCGAGCCGCACCCAGGAGCGCAACGGGCTCCCCGGATCCGGCGGCGAGGCATTGATGGCCACCCAGGGGAACTTCGACGTGCCGAGCCGCTCGCTGAGCGTCTCACCCATCACGGCCAGGTCGCCGGCACCGAGCGCCGACGCGTCCACCCCTGCCGCGCCGAACGCGGTGACGGTGAACGCTCCCCGCGAGAGCGCCTGGATCGGCGCCCCGTACGATGCGCCTCCCCCGTCCACCCAGAACGTCGGGCACCGGCAGGCGGCCTCGAGCGAGTCCACCCGCGCGGCCAGGGCCGCGAGTCCGCCCACGGCCCGGCCATCGAGCGTCTGGCCCGCGAAGGCGCCGCGGAGCGCACCGCTCACCACCACGCGCGCCACGACCGTGTCGCGGGGCGGCCGTGGTGGCGCGAAGGTGGCGAGGGCCGCCGCCTCGGCCGCGGCGGGCACCAGGCGCCACGACGGCACATACCAGTCCGCGGCCTGCAGGGTCCCCGCGCTGCGCAGCGCGTCCTCGATCACCGTCCGGACACGTTCCCCGCGGTCGTACACCACCGGCAATCCGCGCAGCATCGCGTAGCCCCCGCCTCCCACCTGCCGGTAGCTGCTGACGGCCATCGTGAACGTGTCCGCCGGGGTCACCGGTCGCCCGTCATACGACAACGCCCGGATGCGTGAGCCGACAGGCTGCGACACGTCGATGCCGTACGTCACCCCCGACACGATCGCGAAGTCCGACCCCGGGACGGAGTCGTTGATCAGGGGACGGCCGGGCGCCCACGTGTTGAAGTAGCGGGCGCCGTGCTCCAGAAAGGCCTTGAGACGCGCGCCGTCGATGCGCACCACTCGGAGCGTGCTCTCGTCGGGATACACGCCCGCGACGTCGCGCGCGCGCACCGGCCCCGGCCCGAAGCCCACCGTGGTGGTGTGCGCGGCGAGGGCGGCGAGCTGCGCGCCCGATCGGCGCTGGAGGGCCGCGGTGAGGAAGTCCATGAGGGGCGTGTCGCGGACGCGCGCCTCGCGGCTGGACCAGTCGCCCTCCGCCACGCCCAGGGGCTGGCCCGCCCAGTACCGCGCCTCCTCGTGCACCTCGTTCAACCGACCGGAGAGCACGGGGTCGGGCGGGACATCGCCGAGCGGGACCTCCTCGGCCCGCAGGCGGACCACGCGCATCGCGCGCCCGTCCCGGGTGAGCCACGCGTGGACCACGCTCACGCTGCGCGCCCAGGCCTGCGGCTGGACGAAGTGCACGCCGTTCACCACCGTGTCGCGCAGCCGGCCGTGGCTGTGTCCCACGATCACGAGGTCGGGACGCTGGGGGAGCCGCGCGAGCGCCAGCGCATCGTGCTCCGCGCCGATCCCCGTCGTGTCGTACGACGACGGGCCGTCCATTCCGGCGTGGACCACGGCGATCACCAGATCGGCCCCCGCGGCGCGCACCCGCGCGACCGCGTCGCCCGCGATCGTCGCCACCGGGCGGATCCGCAGCCGCCCCGCGAGGCCGGCGGCGTCCCAGACCATCGGCGCCGGCGTCGTGAATCCGGTCACGCCGACGCGGGCGCCGCCCCGGCTGAACACGACATGCGGGGTGAAGGCGGCGGTATCACGGTCCGCGCGGTACACGTTGGCCCCGAGCACCGGGAACGCCGCCTGCGACAGGGCGGCGTCGAGCACCTCGAGTCCGAAGTCGAAGTCGTGGTCCCCGAGCACCACGGCGTCATACCGCATCGCGTTGAGCGCGTCGATCACCGGATGGACGCGCCGGGGCCGCACCGTGGAGAAGTAGGTGGCGAGCGGATTGCCCTGGATCAGGTCACCGCCGTCGAGCAGGACCACGGCGCCGGCGTACGCGGTGCGGAGCGAGTCCACCACCCGCGCCGCCCGGACCAGGCCCCAGGGGGCCGCCCGGTCCTGGGAGTAGTCCCAGGCCATGAGGTGACCGTGGACGTCCGTGGTGGCGACGATGACGACGTGAGCCGTGTCCTGGGCCGCCGCGGGGCGCGCGCACGGCAGGAGCGCGAGGACGCAGAGCAGCAGCGGGCGTGGCATTGGCGCAATCTCGCCGCCGGCGTTTCGGCCCGCAATCAGCCGGGGTGGGACCGCCGACTACCCGATCGTGAGGCGCAGCACGTAGTAGGCGATGCCCGCGATGGCCGCCGAGAACGGAATGGTGAGGACCCAGGCCCAGACGATCTTCCCGGCCACTCCCCAGCGGACCGCGGAGACCCGCTGCGCCGCGCCGACGCCGGCGATGGACCCCGTGATCACGTGGGTCGTACTCACCGGGATGCCGAGGAACGACGCGAAGAACACGGATATGGCGCCGCCCGTTTCGGCACAGAACCCATGCACGGGCTTGAGGCGGGTGATGCGGGCGCCCATGGTGTGCACGATCCGCCAGCCGCCCATGAGCGTGCCCATGGCGATGGCGAAGTGAGCGGAGAGAATCACCCACCACGGGATCACTTCCGCCGTGGTCAGGTGGAACGCGGGCATCGGAAACTCCACAAAGAGATGCTGCGACGTCACCAGCAGGCCCACGATGATGCCCATCGTCTTCTGGGCGTCGTTCGTCCCATGGCTCAGGCTGTAGGCGGCCGCCGAGACGAGCTGCATGCGGCGGAAGTACTTGTCCACGCGCCGCGGCGACATGCGCCGGAACGTCCAGGCCGTCGCCACCATCATGCCACCGCCGAGGGTCATCCCGAGGATCGGCGCGATGAAGATGAACAGGATGGGCTTCACCCAACCGCCCAGGATCAGGGCGTGGATGCCGGCCTTGGCCACGGCGGCCCCCCCGTAGCCGCCGATGAGGGCGTGCGACGAGCTGGACGGAATGCCGTAGTACCACGTGGCCATGTCCCACACGATCGCGCCGATCAGGCCGCCCAGGATCACCAGGGGGTCCACGAACGAGAGGTCGATCAGCCCGCTGCCGATGGTCTTCGCCACCGCGGTCCCGAACCCGAACGCGGCGACGAAGTTGAAGAACGCCGCCCAGACCACCGCCGCCACGGGCGACAGCACCCGGGTCGAGACGATGGTGGCGATGCTGTTCGCGCTGTCGTGGAACCCATTGACGAAATCGAAGATGAGCGCGACCAGGACGATCGCGAGGACGAACCAGACCGACTCGACGATCATGCGTGCTTGAGGACGATCGACTCGATCGCGTTGGCCACGTCCTCGCTCTCGTCGATCGTGTGCTCGAGGTTGTCGAAGATCTCCTTCCACTTGATGACCCGGATGGGGTCGGTCTCCGAGTCGAACAGCCTGCCCAGCATCTCGTGGTAGATCGCGTCGCCCATCTCCTCGAGCCGCTTCGCCTTGATGCAGTGGCTCATCACGTCGTCCTTGTCGCGCACCTTGGTGACGGCGACGTGCACCTCCGCCGTGATCTGCTCGACCAGGTCGCACATCTCCTCGATGCCGGCCGGCGACGGACCCACGCGGAAGATCTGGGCGCGCCGTGCCGTGCCGTCAATCCGGTCGATGACGTCATCGAGATCGGAGGACAGCAAATGGATGTCCTCCCGGTCGATGGGGGTGATGAACGTGCGGTCGAGCCGGCGGACCACCTCGTGGGTGATCTCGTCGGCCTCGTTCTCCAGCCGCTTGATCTGGTCGGCGCAGTACTTGGCCCGCTCGGGCTTGCCGGTGAGCAGCTCGTGCAGGAGGCGCGCGGCCTCCTCGGTGCGGCGGGCGACGTCCACGAACAGCTGGTAAAACTCTTCTTCGCGGGGGAGGAGATGGAATTTCACGGGGCGCAGCTCCTGGCATCGGCCGTGCGGCAACCGTCACGAGCGTATCACCATCCGGTCACGAACGGGTAACGACGGCGGGAATGTCACTCCGCGTACCCGGAGGCGCAATTCCGGTCCCCGCGGCTTCCGCAGCCATTATATTCGCCTGCGAATGAGCCATCACGTTCTGGTCGTCGACGACGAACCCGACATCACCGCGCTGGTGGCGTACCACCTGGCCAAGGCAGGCTACCAGGTGTCCACCGCGGTGAACGGCTCCGAGGCCATCCGTCTCGCCGAGGAGCAGGCACCTGACCTGCTGGTGCTCGACCTCATGCTGCCGGGCCTCTCGGGATACGAGGTCCTCGAAGCCCTGCGGCGTCGCCCCCAGACACGGGACGTGGGCGTCATCCTGCTCACGGCGCGCAAGGACGAGGTGGACCGCATCAAGGGTCTCTCGCTCGGCGCCGACGACTACATGATGAAGCCGTTCGCGCCGCAGGAACTGGTCCTCCGGGTGGGGGCCGTCCTGCGCCGCCTGGGCGGGCCCGCCGTGGCCTCGGGTTCGAAGCTCGTGGCCGGGCCGCTCACCATCGACCGTGCGGCCCACCGGGTGCTGATGAACGGCAAGGACGTGGAGCTGACCGCCACGGAATACCGGCTCCTCGTCACGCTGGCCGAACGCCGCGGCCGCGTCCAGACACGGGCCCAACTGCTGGAGGCGGTCTGGGAGGCGCACCCCGACATCCAGACCAGGACCGTGGACATGCACATGCAGCGGCTGCGCGCCAAGCTCGGGCCCGGCGGAAGTCTGCTCGAGACGGTCCGGGGAGTCGGCTACCGGTTCAGGGCTGCGGACGGCGGAAAGGCGCGCCGGTGACGTTCGGTGCGCGGATCCTGTTCGCCATGGTCGCGATTCTGGTCGTGACCGTGCTCGGATCCATGATCGCCGCCGAGCGATGGCTCCGCGCCAGCATCGAGAGCACGCTGAGCAACGAGATGCAGCGGGAGGCCCGCCTGCTGGCGGCCGCCCTCCCGCACGACACCGCCGAGCTCGCGGGCGCCGCCCGCCGCCTGGCGGCGCTCGGCAACCGCCGGATGACGATCGTGGACTCCACCGGGCAGGTGCTTGGCGACTCGGAGTTCGACGATGAGAGCCTGGCGCTGCTCGACAATCACCTGAGCCGACCGGAGATCGCCGAGGCGCTCCGCAGCGGACGCGGGGTGGCCAAGCGGTACAGCAATTCCACCAACCGGGATGAGCTCAAGGTGGCCGTGCGCGCGTGGCCGGGCATCGTCCGGATCTCGGCGGCGATGGCCGAGGTGGACGCCGTGGTGCTCGAGGCCCAGCGGGGCGTGCTCGTCGCGGCCTTCGTGGCGCTCCTGCTCGGCGTTGCGCTCGCGTGGTTCGGCGGCCGGGAGGTGAGCCGTCCCCTGGCCGAGTTGGCCGAGTCCGCGCGCGGCGTCGCCGGCGGCCGGTCACCCGCCTACCCTGCAACGACGGTCCCCGAGATCCGGCAGCTGATCCGCGCGTTCCGCGCGATGCAGGACGAGCTGGCGTTGCGCATGGAGGACCTGGTGCGCCGCCGCGACGAGACCACGGCAATCGTCGAGTCCATGGTGGAAGGCGTGGCCGCGGTGGACGCGCGGGGACAGATCGTGTACTGCAACCGTGCCCTCCGCCGCCTGCTCGGGTACGACGAGCACGCGACACTGCCCAGCCTGCGCGAGCTGTTCCGCGCCCCCGAGTCGCGCGAGGTCGTGGACGTGGTGCTGGGCGGCCAGGCCGTCCTCGGCCGCGAGGTGTCGTTCGAGGGCCGCGTCGCGCTCATCACCGCCCGCCCGTTGCCGGACCGGGGTGCCGTGATCTGCGTCCACGACATCACCGATCTCCGCCGGCTCGAGACCGTGCGCCGCGACTTCGTCGCCAACGTGTCGCACGAGCTGAAGACGCCGCTCACCAGCATCGTGGGCTACGCGGACATCCTCATGTCCGACCGGCCGGACCCCGACACGCAGGCGCGGTTCCTCTCGGTCATCCGCAATAACGCGAACCGGATGCAGCACCTGGTGGACGATCTGCTCGATCTCGCGCGCCTCGAATCGGGCGCATGGCGTCCCTCCGTCGAGCCGGTGGATCCGCGGGAGGCGGGCGAAGCGGCCTGGGCCGAGTTCGCGGAGCGGGCCCGCGCCGCGGGGGTCGCGTTCGACGTCACCGTCGCCTCGGGTGTCACCCTCTACGCGGACCCCGAAAGCCTCGACCGGATTCTCGCCAACCTGTTCGACAACGCCCTGCGCCACACGCCGGCCGGCGGCCGCATCCGGTTCGACGTCCAGCCGGCCGAGGGCGGCACCGCCATCGCGGTCTCCGACACGGGCGCCGGCATCCCGGCAGGCCATCTGCCGCGCGTGTTCGAGCGGTTCTACCGCGTGGATCCGGCGCGGTCCCGCAGCCAGGGTGGGACCGGGTTGGGGCTCTCCATCGTCAAGCACGCGGTCGAGTCGCATGGCGGGCGCGTGGACCTGACGAGCGCCGTGGGCCGCGGCACGACGGTCCGGCTGTTCTTCCCCCTGCCCCGCTCCACCTGACGCACTCGGTGGCACCGCTGTCCCGCGAATCGAATCCCGCTGACGCGGCGCCTCGGCCCGGCACTGCCCGTCAACGGACATAAGCACCCAGGGAGTCTCTGCACGAGTCGAAACGGTGGGGTGCGGAGGCCGCCGCAGCATCCCACCGCAAGACTCGTGTAGAGCTTCCCCAGTCGCCTCGGCGACAGGTCGTGCGGCGGGCCTGCGTCACCAGGATCCAACGACAACCTCCCTCGGCGACGCCCGACTCGTTACACGGCGGTGACACGACCGGACATCAAACCGTTACACGGGGCAAGAATGCTTCCCTTGCTTCGTGTGGCGGATCGAAAGGCCCGCCCGCCGCACAGCTGACCCCGGTACGCTTGCGGGCCCAGGGGATTGATGACCATGCGTTCGACGATCCGCGGCGTTGGTTTCCTGCTGGTCGGATTGCTGTGCCCAGCCCACCTGCTGGCCCAGGGACAAGTCACCACCGCCGGCCGCATCACCGGCCGGGTGGTGAATGCCGAGACCGGCCGGCCGGTGGAACGGGCCCAGGTGCAGCTCATCGGGACCATGCACCAGGCGCTCACCGACCTCGACGGACGGTTCTTCCTCCAGAACGTCCCGCCGGGTCTGCACACCGTGGACGTGCGCCAGGTCGGCTTCACGTTCAAGACCGTGACCAACGTGACGGTCACGGCGGGAGAGACCACGGTGCTGGACGTGAGCCTCGGCTCCGCCGTCTTCACGGCCGAGACGATCACGGTGAGCGCCGAGATCGAGCAGGGCACGGTGGGCCGGGCCCTCGAGGAGCAGCGGACCGCCCTCAACATCGTGAACGCGATCAGCGCCGAGCAGATGGCCCGGAGCCCCGACTCGGACGCGTCCGAGGCGGTGCAGCGGGTGAGCGGGGTGACGGTGCAGGACGGCAAGTACGTGTTCGTCCGTGGCCTCGGCGAGCGGTACACGACGACGTCGCTGAACGGCTCGCGGCTGCCGAGCCCCGAGCCGGAGAAGCGCGTGGTGCCGCTCGATCTGTTTCCCGCCGGCCTGCTCGAGACGGTTTCGACCTCGAAGACGTTCACCCCGGATCAGCCGGGTGACTTCAGCGGCGCCTCGGTGAACCTGCGGACCCGGGACTTCCCCGCGAACCGCGTGCTCTCGCTCTCCCTGGGAATGGGACTGAACGCCGACGCGACCGGCGTGACCGTCCCGACCGCGCAGCGGGTGGGATCCGAGTGGCTTGGCTTCGCGGGCACGGAGCGCCAGCTGCCGGCCGCGGCGGCCGCGGCTGGTGACCTGTCCGGCCTCACCCAGGACGACGTGAACCGGGTGCTCCGGTCGTTCCGCAACGCGTGGACGACCGAAGCCGCGAGCGGGCTCCCGAAGGGGTCCTTCGGCCTCACCCTGGGCGGCGAGGACGGTGTCGGCGGAGCGCGGCTTGGCTACATCGGCTCGCTCACGTACAAGTTCGACCAGGAAGTCCGCGACCGCGAGGAGCGCGCGCAGGCCATCGCCGACGGCGCGGGAGGCGCCATCGCCCAGAACCGATTCGTGGGCGAGACCGGACGCCAATCGGTGCTCTGGGGCGGCATCCTCAACCTCAGCGCCAGGCTCGGGGGTGGCTCCTCCCGCATCCAGCTCAACAACACCTACAACCGCTCAGCGGACAACGAAGCCATTGCGCTCCAGGGCGAGAGCGAGGAGTTCGGACTGCCGTTCGACGTCTCCCGGATGAGTTTCGTGGCGCGCTCGGTGTGGTCGAGTCAGCTCCGGGGCGAGCACCTGCTGGGCGGCCGGCACCGGCTGGACTGGCTCGGCTCCTACGCGAAGACCACGCGCGACGAGCCCGATCGCTCGGACCTCGTGTACGAGACCGCCGTCGATCCCGCCGACACCACCGTTCGCGTGCCGGCGCGCTGGTGGGGCGCGCCCCGCTCGGCCATCCGCACCTTCAGCGCGCTGGATGAGTGGTCCGCGGAAGGCGGCACGAACCTGCGGCTCGCGTTCGGGGACCCCGGCAACGAGACGGGCATCAAGCTCGGCGCGGACTACCGCCGCACCGAGCGCGAGGCCGACGCCCGGTCGTACGACCTGATCAACTTCGCCCTCGACGAGAGCCAGCGGTCCGCGCCTGCCGAGTCGCTGTTCGACGGCCGGTACTTCAACGGCGAAGTCGGCCTGCGGGTGAATCAGAACGGCGGGCAGTACTCGGCGCAGGAAGACTACCGCGCCGGATACGTGCAGATGGAGGTGCCCCTGGGCCGGCGCGTGCGCGTGATCGGCGGCGCGCGGGTCGAGCAGGACCGGCTCGACGTGGCGAGCCTCCAGCCGAATGGGGCCGACACGACCGCCACGCTCGACGACCTCGACGTGCTGCCGTCGCTGGCGGTGACGGTCTCGCTCACGCAGAACTCCAACCTGCGCCTCGCGGCGACGCGGACGCTCTCGCGTCCCGAGTACCGGGAGCTGTCGCCCACGACCTCGTTCGAGCCGCTCGGCGGCCTCACGCTCGAGGGCAACCCTGACCTTCGCCGAGCCCTGATCCAGAACGCCGATGTCCGGTGGGAGCTGTTCCCGGCGCCAGGCGAGGTCGTGAGCCTGGGCGTATTCGCCAAGCGGTTCGACAACCCGATCGAGCAGGTCATCGTCGCGAGCACGGGGGCCAACCGGCTGAGCTGGGTGAATACCGAGGCGGCCTACAACTACGGCGCCGAGCTCGAGCTGCGGACATCGCTGGGCCGGCTGGGCGAGTCGCTCAGGCCGCTCACCCTGTTCGGCAACCTGACCGCGATGCAGAGCGAGATCGACGTGGGCGAGCAGAACAAGGCGTCGCTCACGAACACCACGCGGCCCATGGTGGGCCAGGCCGAGTACGTCGTGAACGCCGGCCTCGCCTGGTCCAGCTACTCCGGCAGCTTCAACGCCACGCTGCTGTACAACCTCGTGGGGCCGCGGATCGTGGAAGCCGGCGTCGACCCCCTGCCGGACACGTATGAGCAGTCGCGGCACCTCGTCGACTTCTCGCTCCAGTTCCCTGCGCTGGCCGGAGTGGCGGTGAAGCTCGATGCCGAGAACCTGCTCAACCAGCGGTACCTGCGTACCCAGGGCGCCGTCACCCGCCTGCGGTACTACACGGGCCGGACGTTCTCGCTGGGCCTGTCCTGGAGTCCCGGACGGTAACGCGATCGTGACACGACCGTGGCGGAAGCGACACGCGACCACGCTTACGTGAATGCGGATCAGCAGGGGCGGCGCCTCGACGCGCCGCTCCACCCACACCGGCACGATCAGCAAGGGGAGTGCATGCGAAACCTGCGCATTCGAACCATGCTCGCCGCGGCGGCCATCGTCGCCTTCGCCGCCTGCGGTGACGACACCACGCAACCCACGGAGCTCGGCACGCCCTTGGGCGTGGCGGTGGCCCAGCTGTCGCTCACGAGCGTCCGCGTCACGTGGACCGCCGTCGCCGACGCCGATCAGTACATCGTCGAGCGTTCGGACGCCGCCAATCCGGGCGTGTTCACGGTCCGCGACACGGTGGCCGCCACGCAGTTCGATGACACGGGCCTCACGACGGGCCTCGCCTACAGCTACCGCGTGACGGCCTGGGCCGCCGGCGCCACGGGCTCGGCCTCGGCCGCGGTGACCGTGACGACGGGGGTCGCCGCCGCGGTGCTGACCGGCAACGTCACCGCGGACCGGACGCTATACAAGGACACCGTGTACACGCTCAGCGGTTACGTGAAGGTCACGAACGGGGCCGTGCTCACGATCCAGGCCGGCACGAAGGTGGTCGGCGATACCGCCGTGGCGGGCAGCTCGCTCTGGATCACCCGCGGGGCGCAGATCAACGCCATCGGGACGGCGGCGGAGCCCATCGTGTTCACGTCGGCCCGCGCCGCCGGCAACCGGAAGCCCGGCGACTGGGGCGGCATCGTCATCATCGGCAACGGCATCATCAACCGCACGACGAGCCCGATCCTCACCGAGGGCCCGGGCGCCGTGGCCGAGGACTACTCCGGTGGGAACGACAACGCGAGCAGCAGCGGCACGCTCCGGTACGTCCGCATCGAGTTCGCGGGGTACGACGTGTCGAACGGCGGCGGCCAGGAGCTGAATTCGCTGTCGTCGTATGCCGTCGGCAGCGGCACCACGTACGAGTACGTGCAGTCCATGAGCGGTCTCGACGACTCGTTCGAGTTCTGGGGCGGCGCGGTCAAGGGCAAGTACCTGATCTCCTACGAGGCGGGCGACGACCACTTCGACTGGTCCGAGGGCTTCGTCGGCCGGCTGCAGTATCTCGTGGCCTTCCAGAGCCAGCAGCTCCTGCCCGCGGCGGGCACCGGCACCGTGTCCTCCGACCCGCGCGGCTTCGAGGCCGACGGCTGCGATCCCGGCGTCGCCGGATGCACCGTGACCGCCAACGGCGCGAGCACGCCGTATTCGAATCCCACGATCACCAACTTCACGCTGGTGGGCACCGGCAACCTGGGCGGCTTCCCGAGCGACGGGAACGGCATGGTGCTGCGCCGCGGCACCGCCGGCTACCTGTTCAACGGCATCGTGACCCGCTTCAAAGGCACGGCCTGTCAGTTCCGGGACGCGTGGACGGATTCGCTCCGCCTGCGGGACTCGCTCGACATCAGCAACGTGATCTTCGCCGAAAACGCCGCAAACTACGACGACGACGCCTCGGCCACGCGCTTCTGCCAGGAGGCCAAGTGGGCCTCCAGCAACCACCGCACGGCGGCCGCGGCGGCCGACCTCCTCGCGAGCCTCAACCCC
>DAINBS010000070.1:0-11137 GCA_036732805.1 Gemmatimonadales bacterium
GACGCGCTGGTAACCGCCAACAGCAACACGTCCTCCGCGACCACCGTTCGAACGGCTGACGGCCAACGGCTGACGGCCAACGGCTAACGGCCAACGGCTAACGGCTCACGGCTCACGGCTCGCGGTTGTCGCTCTCCGGCGATCGGCCAAGTTCCACCCCGCCGATCTCCGCCCCCGTCACCGCGCCGGTCGGGCCGATCCGGAAGGTCACGAAATCGGGCGTGATCCACGCGTTGTCCCAGCGCACCACGAACGTGTCGTAGTGCCAGTGCTCGAGGGTACCGCTCAGGAAGGGTGACTGGCTGAAGCGGAGCCCTCCGTCCGCCGCGCGCACGGTGACCGATCCCCGCGCGCTGTCCGCATAGGTCCCCGCGTAGCGGTCGAGCGGGAGCGACGGGTGGGTGTCGCGAGCCCGCTTCGCCTCGCGCTCCTTCCGGGCGGCCGCCTGGCGGGCGTCGAGGCTGTCGTACAGGGCCTTGAGGTCGGCGCTCCAGTCATGCGATGCGCCGCCGAGGTAGGCATCGAACACGCGCCACATGATGGCGTGGCGCACTTCCGCGTGATCGCGGTTCGCGAACACCACGACCCCCAGATCGCGCTCGGGCAGCAGGCCCACGATGGCGACGTACCCGTCGATGGAGCCCGTGTGCATGGCCACGAACTCGCCGCGGTAGTCCTGCAGGAACCAGCCCATGCCGTACGCGGTGAAATGCGGGTGCGTGCGCCCCACGGTGGGATAGAACGACGACGGCGGGATGATCGTCTGCGGCCGGAACAGCTCCGCCAGTGTGGCGGGCGCCACGAGCGACGAGTCGCCCAGCCGTCCCTCCCGCAGCAGGAACCGGAGCCAGCGCGCCATGTCCTCCACGTTCGAATACATCGCGCCGGCCGGGGCGATCGGATCCACGAGCGTCCCCGCGCCGGCGATCACCCGCAGTGTGTCCCGTACACGGTCGTGCGGCAGCGCCACGTCCGCGCCGGGCGGGAGGTCACGCCCCTGGGTAACCGTCGCCGTCATGCCGAGCGGCGCCAGGATGCGCTCCCGAACCAGGGCACCCCACCCTGCCCCGTACGCGTGGCCCGCGATCACCCCCGCCGCCGCGTAGGTGACGTTGTTGTACGCGTAGCGTGACCGGAAGCTCGACTCGGGCTCCACGAACCGGACACGATGGAACAGCTCCCGCTCGTCGAGGGTCACGCCGTACCAGAGGAACGACGGGTCGCCGAACCCCACGCGGTGCGACAGCAGATCGCGGATGGTGACCTCGCGGGCCGGGTACGGATCGCGCAGCACCAGGTCCGGCAGGCGGTCGGCAACGCGGTCGTTCCACGCAAGCTTCCCTTCGTCCACCATGAGCCCCACGGCAAGCGCGGTGAACGCCTTCGTGGTCGAGGCGTTGGCGAAGAGCGTCCTGGTCGTCACCGGCTCGGGCCGGCCCAAAGCGCGCACGCCGTAGCCCCGGGCGAACACGAGCGAGTCGCCGTGCACCACGGCCACCGCCAGGCCCGGCACCTCCCAGTCCCGCACGGCCCGCGCCACCCAGCGGTCCAGGTCACGCAGCTCCCGCGGGGTAGACTGCGGATAGGCCGGGGCGGAACCGAGACACAGGAGGAACAAGGCGATGATACGGTGCATGGAAGCCTCGGGGACGGGGGCGTTGATTGCAGATTGCAGATTGCAGATTCGAGGACCCAATCTGCAACCTGCAATCTTCAATCTGCAATGCCGTACTGCGGTAGCGGAGACCCGGACCGCGTGATTACTTGATCCGAGCGTATTGCATTCATCGAGGCGGTCATGGTGACACGACACGTACTGACCCCCATCGGCCTGCTGCTGTCCGTCGCGGCGAACCTGCCGGCGCAGCTCGCTCCGTTCCCTCCCGAGCTCGAGAATCCCGCGCTGCTCGGCCGCAACAAGCTCCCGCCGCACGCGTTCTTCGTACCGCACCGCTCGACCGACGCGGCGCTGAGCGGCGACGCCGCGCGGTCGCCCTGGTACCTGTCGCTCAACGGCACCTGGGCGTTCCGCTACGTCGCCAACCCGGCCGACCGCCCCACGGGCGCGTGGGTGACCGGCGCGGGCCTGGAGGGCTGGGACACCATGCCGGTGCCCGCCAACTGGGAGGTGTTCGGGTTCGGGATCCCGATCTACACCAACATCACCTATCTCTACCCGACGAATCCCCCCTTCGTCCCGCACGACGACAACCCCGTCGGGTCGTACCTGCGGCGCTTCACCGTGCCCGCCACGTGGTCGGGCCGGCGCGTCATCCTGCATTTCGGGAGCCTCAAGTCCGCCGGGTTCGTATGGGTGAACGGCCGCGACGTGGGGTTCACCAAGGGCAGCAAGACCCCCTCGGAGTTCGACGTCACCGACTACGTCCGGGCCGGGGAGAACACCGTGGCCGTGCAGGTCTACCGCTATTCGGACGGCGACTATCTCGAAGACCAGGACTACTGGAAGATCAGCGGTCTCGAGCGCGACGTGTTCGTGTACGCGCTGCCCGCGACGCACATCGCCGACTACTGGGTGCGTCCGCAGCTGGATTCCACGCTGCGGCGCGCCACGCTCGAAATGGACGTCACCGTCCGCCACGCGGGCGCCGGGCCCATGGGGGTGCGGGTGGTGGCGCGCCTCATCGGGCCCGATGGCCGGCCGGCGCTGGCGCAGCCACTCACCGTCGACGTCCGGGGCGGCGACACGACCCTGACGCTCCGCGCCGCCGTCGCGAATCCGGTCCGGTGGACCGCCGAGACCCCGCGGCTCTACACGGCGCTGCTCGCGCTGGTGGACACCCGCGGCGACACCACGCAGGTCATCGCCCAGCGGGTGGGGTTCCGCCGGGTCGAGGTGAAGGGCGGTCTCCTGCTCGTGAACGGCGTGCCGGTGCGGTTCCGCGGCGTGAACCGCCACGAGCACGACCCGCACCTGGGGCGCGCCGTGAACGAGGCGTCCATGCGGCGGGACATCGAGCTGATGAAGCAGGCGAACATCAACGGTGTGCGCACGAGCCACTACCCCGACCATCCCCGTTGGTACGACCTCGCGGACGAGTACGGTCTCTATCTCGTGGACGAGGCCAACGTCGAGTCGCACGGCATGGGCTATCACCCCGACACCACGCTCGGCAACAAGCCCGCGTGGCGGGACGCGCACCTCGACCGCACGATCCGGATGGTGGAGCGGGACAAGAACCACGCGTCGATCGTCATCTGGTCGCTGGGCAACGAGGCGGGCGACGGCGTCAACTTCGAGGCCACCTACAACTGGATCAAGCAGCGCGACCCGTCGCGGCCCGTCATGTACGAGCGGGCCCGGTGGCACACGAAAGTCGATCTCGTGACGCCCATGTACACGCCCATCACGGGCCTGCTCGACTACGTGAAGGAGTGGCGCGACCGGCCGTTCATCCTGTGCGAGTACGCCCACGCCATGGGGAACAGCGTGGGGAACTTCCAGGACTACTGGGACGTGATCTACGCGCACCCGCAGCTCCAGGGCGGGTTCATCTGGGACTGGGTGGACCAGGGACTCGCCGCGACCACGCCGGACGGGCGGCCCTTCTGGGCGTACGGCGGCGACTACGGCCCGCCGGGCACGCCGAGCGACGAGAACTTCCTGGCGAACGGCCTGATCCAGCCGGACCGCACGCCCAACCCGCACTACCACGAGGTCCGTAAGGTCTATCAGCCGGTCAACGTGCGGCTCGCGGATGCCGGCCGTGGTGTGATCCGGATCGTCAACCGCTACGACTTCCGCGGTCTCGATCATCTGTCGCTTCGGTGGACGCTCACCGCCGACGCGGACACCGTGGGGAGCGGCACCATGCCAGCGCCGACGGTGGCGCCGCATGACTCGGCGGAGGTCGGGCTTCCCAAGTGGCGGGATGAACGGGATGGACGGGATGGGCGGGAGCGGCTGCTCACGGTGGAGTTCGTGCTGCGTGAGGCGGAGCCGTTCCTGCCGGCGGGCTGGGTCGTGGCGTGGGAACAGTTCGGCGACTCGGCAGTGAGGGCAGAGAGGGCAGCAGCAGCAGAGGAGGCAGCGACCCTCCGGACCGCGTCCGGTGACACGACCATCACCGTCTCCGGCTCCCGGTTCGTGGCGACGTTCGATCGCCGCTGGGGCAACCTGGCATCCCTGCGCTACGACGGCGTCGAGCTGCTGCGGACGGGACTCGAGCCCAACTTCTGGCGCGCGCCCACGGACAACGACTTCGGCAACGGCATGCCGCGCCGGCAGCGCGTGTGGCGGCGGGCGGGGCCGGACCGTCACGTGGACAGCATCGTGCACCGGATGGAGGGCGCGAACGCGGTCGTGCGGGTCGGGCAATCCCTGCACGCCGGCGGCGCGCGGCTCGAGACGACGTACACGGTGAGGCCCGACGGGAGCATCACGGTGCACAATCGCTTCGTTCCGGGCGACACCGCGCTCCCCGAGATCCCGCGCCTTGGGATGCGGTTCACGATGCCGGCGGCGTTCAGGCAGGTCACCTGGTTCGGGCGGGGACCGCACGAGAGCTACTGGGACCGGAAGACCGGCGCCCGCGTCGGCCTCTACCGCGCGGATGCGGCGGATCTCTACTACCCCTACGTCCGCCCGCAGGAGAACGGCACGCGCGCCGACGTGCGCTGGATGGCCGTGACCAACGCACAGGGCGTCGGCCTGCTGGCGGTGGGCATTCCGCTGCTCGAGGCATCCGCCCTGCCCTACCTCCAGGAGGACTTCGACGAGGGCCAGGTAAAGGTGAACCGCCATGTCACGGACGTCGTGCCGCGGGATCTCACCGAGGTGCGGCTCGACTGGCACCAGATGGGCGTGGGCGGCGACAACAGCTGGGGCGCGCAGGCGCTCCCGCAGTACCGGATGCCGCTGCGCCCATACGAGTGGACGTTCGGGCTCCGGCCGGTGAGTCGCGGGGATGGGTCGTTGTTCGACATCGCACGGGACGTGAAAAGTGAAGAGTGAAGCGGGAGATCCGCACACGACACGTACCGCCTCCACCTCTCAGGTCCCGGCCGAGCTGCGCTCGGCGTTCGCCGCCCACTTCGGCGCGCCGGACCCGACGCTGTTCGTCCGGTCGCCGGGTCGCATCAACCTGATCGGCGAGCACATCGACTACAACAACCTCTCCGTGCTGCCGATGGCCATCGGGCGCCACGTCCGGCTGGTGGTGCGGCCGCGCGCCGATGCCCGCGTCCGCATCGCGAGCCTCTCGCCCGGGTTCGGCGCGCGGGAGTTCGCGCTCGGCCCCGAGATTCCGCCCTATCCGGTGGGTGACTGGGGGAACTACGTGAAGGCGGCGGCGCAGGCGCTCGCGCGGAGTCACGAGGGGCTCCACGGCTTCGATGCCGTGCTCGATGCGACGCTCCCGGTGGCCGCGGGCTTGAGCTCCTCATCGGCGCTCGTGATTGGCGTGTCGCTCGCCCTGCTCTCCGCGAACGACCGCACCTGGGAACCGGTCGCCCTCGCCGAGCAGATGGCCCAGGCCGAGCGCTACACCGGCACCCAGGGCGGCGGGATGGACCAGGCGATCTGCGCCGGGGCCGTCGAAGGCACGGCGAGCCGGGTGGACTTTGCCCCGCTCCGGATCACGCCGGTGCCCGTGCCAACGGACTGGCGGTTCGTGGTCGCCCATTCCCTCTCCCGCGCCGAGAAGTCGGGGGCTGCCCAGACGACGTACAACCGGCGCACGGTGGAGTGTCGGGAGGCAGTGGAGCGCGTAGCCGGACACCTGGCGGCCCGCCGTTCCGCGTCGTACCGGGAGCTACTCGCGGAGCATGATGTCGGGGAGTTGGTCAGGATCGGCGAGCGGGTGCTCGACGGGGATCTGCTCAAGCGCTTCCGCCACGTGGTGACCGAGGCGGATCGGGTCCGCCGCGCCGAAGCCGCGCTTCGGGCGGCGGACCTCCCCACGTTCGGCACGCTGCTCTCGGCCTCCCATGCGAGCCTGCGCGACGATTACGAGGTGAGCAGTGCGGCGCTGGATGAACTGGTGGGCATCGCCGAAGCCGCGGGGGCGGCGGGGGCGCGGCTCACCGGGGCTGGCATGGGCGGCTGCATCATCGCCGTGGCGCAGGCGGCCAGCGTGGAGCGTGTGCTGGATCGCCTGCGGACCGACTTCTACGTGCCGCGGTCGGCCCCGGGGCCCCTTGGGGATCATCTCTTTCTAGCCGAACCCGCTGGAGGGGCGAGAGTGATACCGACCTGAGAGAAGAGGGGGGGACGGGGAGAGCGCAGCCTTCTCTCTGCCCCTCTGCCCCTCTTGTCTCCTCTCTGCCCCTCTGCCCCTCTGCTCTGTTTATTCGAATTTCACTCCGGGCAGGACCCTGAAGAGGCCCCAGGCCGCCAGGATCGCTGCCGCCGCGCAGGGTGCCGCGATCGCCCAGCGTCCGTACAGGACGTAGCCGGTGGCGAACAGCGTCATGTACACGGTCATCACCCCCAGCGCCCAACACGCGAGCGACGCCGAGAAGCTCCCCGGCGGCTCGGGCTGCGTCGTGACCACCGCGCGCCAGCCGCGCCCGAACGGGCGGATGCGGTCGTAGAACGCCTGGAGCGTGGCGCGGTCGGTGGGCGGCGTGAGGAAGGTCACGACCAGCCACCCCGCCGTCGTGATGACCACCGATGCCACGAGCTGCAGGGACGCCGACAGCGGCGTGAACCCGAACCACCCGGGCCCGAACGTGAAGAACATGGCCACGAGGAACGAGATCACCATGGCGGACAGCTCGCTCCACACGTTGATGCGCCACCAGAACCAGCGGAGCAGGAAGATGAGGCCCGTGCCCGCGCCGATCTGGAGCATGATCTGGAAGCCCTGGAGCGCGTTCTCGAGCCAGAGCGACAGCGCGCAGGCCAGCAGCGTCAGGATGACGGTCGAGACCCGCGCGACCACGAGATAGTGCCGCTCGTCCCGGTTCCTCGCCCAGAAGCGCCGGTAGACGTCGTCCACCATGTACGACGATCCCCAGTTCAGGTGTGTCGCGATGGTGGACATGTACGCGGCCGCCAGCGACGCCACGACCAGCCCCAGGATGCCGTGCGGCAGGAACACCAGCATGGCCGGATAGGCCAGATCGTGCCGGACGATGGACGGATCGAGGTGGGGGAACCGCGCGGCGATCGTGTCGAGGCTCGGGTACACGATGAGCGACGCCAGGGCCACGATGATCCACGGCCAGGGCCGCAGGGCGTAGTGGGCCACGTTGAACCAGAGGGTGGATCGCATCGCCTCGCGCTCGTCCTTGGCGGCGAGCATCCGCTGGGCCACGTACCCGCCGCCCCCGGGCTCGGCGCCCGGGTACCACGTGCTCCACCACTGCACGGCCACGGGAATGACGAACGCGGCGGCGGCGGCCTCCCAGTTGCCGAAGTCCGGCAGCAGCGACAGCCGCGAGGCCACCTCCGGGTTGTCGAACAGGCCCGCGAGGCCGCCCACGGCGGGGTGCTGCACCGCGTAGTACGCCGCGGCGAACGCGCCGAACATGGCGATGCCGAACTGGAAGAAGTCGGTGACGATCACGCCCCACAGGCCCGACGAGGCGGCGTACGCCATCGTCAGCACCGCCGCGCCGATCACCGTCGTGTACTTGTCCAGACCCAGCAGCACGCCGCCGATCTTGATGGCGGCGAGCGTCACGGTGGCCATGATGACCACGTTGAAGAACACGCCCAGATAGACGGCCCGGAACCCGCGCAGGAAGGCCGCCGCCTTGCCGGAGTACCGCAGCTCGTAGAACCCCATGTCGGTGAAGACGCGCGACCGGCGCCACAGCTTCGCGTAGAAGAACACGGTGCACATCCCGGTGATCAGGAACGCCCACCACAGCCAGTTCTGGCTCACGCCCCCGTTCCGTACCATGTCGGTCACGAGGTTGGGGGTGTCCGTCGAGAAGGTCGTGGCCACGAGCGACGTGCCGAGGAGCCACCACGACACCTTGCGCCCGCTCAGGAAGAACTCCTCGGTGCCGCGGTTCGCGCGCCGGACGAACGCGAGACCGATCGCGAGGCTGAGCACGCCATACACCGCCACCACCAGCCAGTCGAGCGTCGAGAGCTGCATCGTCAGGTCCGTTTCGGGTGCGGGGAAGCCGTGGAGGCGGAGAGCGATGCCGGATAGCGGCCGCCGGCCACCAGGCCGTGGAGCCCCGCGGCCACCGTGGCGTGGTCGGCGGGGAACGTGACGCCCATCCAGCCCACGCCGGCGGGCAGCACGCGCAGGCGGATGCGGCCAGCGGCCACCAGATCGCCCACCGCGGTACTGATCGGGTACTCGGCTTTCGGGTCGGTCCCGTGCGCCGCGCGGAACGCCGTGAACCCCTCGCGCAGGAGCGGGAAGATGGCCGGCGTGAAGCCCCAGAGGTTCATCGAGGTCACCGCATCCGGCGGGTAGTCGCGCTCGACCCCCTCGGTGGTCCGTCCGTGCACGAGCGGCCCCACGCGCCGCAGGTCGTGGACCTCCGTGATCTGTCGCAGCAGCCCCTCAGGTCCCGCGTCGCAGATGCCGCGGGAGACGCCGCCATGTTCGGAGAGCGTTTCCTCCAGGCGGTAGCCCACCAGGGCCTGCTCGCCGCTCGTGCCGCCCAGGTGGGCGGCGAGCGCGGCGTACCCTTCCCGCCCGTAGAAGTCGTCGGCGTTGCTCACCGCAAAGGCCCCCTCGACGGCGCCGGCGGCGGTCAGGATCGCGTGCGCGGTCCCCCACGGCTTGGTCCGGCCGGCGGGCGGGGCCACGCCGTCACCTCGGTCGAGGTCCTGGAACACGTAGTCCACCGCGACGCCCCCCCACCGGGCCGCGACGTGCGCGCGAACCGCCTGCTCGATCTCCCGGCGGATCACCAGGACCACATGGTCGAACCCCGCGCACCGCGCGTCGAAGATGCCGTAGTCGAGCAGCGCCTCGCCGGACGGCCCGACCGGCTCGAGCTGCTTGAGCCGCCCGTAGCGGGTGGACAGTCCCGCGGCGAGGATGACGAAGGAGAGGGACACGGTTGCCGTTAGCCGTTAGCCGTTAGCCGTTTGCCGTTAGCGGTCCGGAGTTGGACATTCGTCCTTGGACATTGGACATTCTGAGTTTCGTGAGGAGATAGCTGCCATGCGAGCGGAAGGCAAGCGGACCATACTCTTTCTCAGCATCCTCCTGACCATGCCGACATCCATCCATGCCCAGGCCGGCCGGCCACTCGTCGAAACCCCGAACCCGGCGGACATCCCGCAGGCCGTAGCCGGCGAGGTTTCGCTCGCGGGCTCGGACCGGCCCGATATCTCCCGCTTCCTCAACGTGCGGCGCGCCGTGGCCCCGTCCCTTTCACCAGACGGGCGTCAGGTTGCCTTCCGCACCCAGATCAGCGGCACCCCGCAGCTCTGGGTGGTCGGCACGGACGGCGGCTGGCCCCGGCAGCTGACGTTCGGCGAGTCGGTCACCTTCCACGAGTGGTCTCCCGCCGGCGACTGGATTGCCTACGGCTCCGATCGCGGAGGCAACGAACGCGAGGGCTTCTACCTCATCACGCCCGACGGCACGCGGGAACGGGAGCTGCTGGCCCCCTCCGAAGCCTTCCGGCAGTTCGGCGCCTTCACCCGCGACGGGCGGCGGATCGTGTACGCCACGACGGAGCGGAACGGCGTGGACTTCGACATCCACCTCCTTGACGTGGCGACCGGCGCGGACCGGCGCGTGTTCGAGGGTCGGATGGGTCTCTACGCGGTCTCATTCAGCCCCGACGGCCGCCGCGTGCTGCTCTCGGAGACGCGGGGCGAAGACGCCAACGATCTCTACCTGCTGGACGTCGCGAGCGGCCGGCTCGACACGCTGTTCGCGCCGGCGGACCGGTCGAGCCATGCGAGCTTTGCCTGGACGCCCGACGGCGCGGGGTTCTATCTCGCCACAGACCAGGACCGGGAGTACGCGGGCCTCGCCCACTACGATGTGGGCACCAGGGTTCTGCGGTGGATCGACACGCCGTCGCGGGATGTCGAGGACGTCGGGCTCTCCCCCGACGGGCGCGTGCTCGTCTGGAGCGTGAACGACGGCGGCTATTCGCGGGTGACCGCCCGCGACCTCACGACGGGCGCCGCCGTCGCTCCACCCGACCTCCCGCGCGGCATCGCGAGCGTGACGTGGGCCGAGGGCAGCAGTGTCGCCGCGTTCGCGGTGACCGGCCCGTCGGTCCCCGGAGACATCTGGGTCTGGGACCCCGGCAGCGGCCAAACCGTGCGGGCGACGCACTCGGACGCGGCGGGTCTCGATCTGTCCCGCATGGCCGCCCCCACGCACCACGACTTCGCGGCGCGGGACGGTGTCACGCTGCACGGCCTGCTCTATCTGCCGCCCGGACTCGCGTCCGGCGTGAAGCCGCCAGTGGTCCTCGGTGTGCATGGAGGCCCCACCGCGCAGGCGCGTCCGGACTTCGACCCCGTCGTGCAGTACCTGCTGACGCGCGGGATCGCGTACTTCGACCTCAACTTCCGCGGGTCCACCGGCTACGGGAAACGGTTCGCGCGGCTCAACGACGGCCGGCTGCGCGCGCAGGAGTACCTGGACATGGAGGCCGCGGTGCAGTGGCTCCACACCCTGGGCACGGTGGACGCAAGCCGGGTGGCCGTCATGGGCGGCTCCTACGGCGGCTACCTCACGATGGCGGGCGTCACCCGCCTGCCCGCGGCCTTCCGAAGCGGCGTGGCGTTCGTGGGCGTCGCCAACTGGGTGACGGCTCTCGAGGGGGCGTCACCCCAGCTCAAGGCGAGCGACCGGATCGAGTACGGCGACATCGATGATCCGGCGGACCGGGAGTTCTTCGCGCAGATCTCGCCCCTGACCCATGTGAAGAACGTGCGCGTGCCCGTGATGGTGCTGCACGGCGCCAACGACCCGCGCGACCCGGTCACGGAATCGGATCAGTTCGTGCGCGGCATCCGCGAGATCGGAGGCGAGGTGGAGTATCTCCGCTTCCCCGACGAGGGACACGGCATCCGGAAGCTCGCGAACCGCATCATCGCGTACCGGAGGATCGCGGCGTTTCTGGAACGGACGCTTGGAGCGGGGATGGTACCGTAGACCCGGCGGGCCGGCGGGCCGACGGGCGGGCGGGCCGTTGACGGGTGCAGCGTGCACAGTGCAGGGGTCCGCTGCAC
>DAINBS010000071.1:0-11123 GCA_036732805.1 Gemmatimonadales bacterium
GCTACGCCGACCGCGGCGTGAAACCGGCCTTCGAGGCCCAGACCGGCGCCCAGCGTGCTTCCCTCGACGAGCTGCTGGCACGCAGCGACGTGGTGTCGCTGCACGTGCCCTCGACGGCGGAGACCCGGGAGCTGATCGGCGGCGCGGCGCTCGCGCGAATGAAGCGCGGCGCGTTCCTGATCAACACCGCCCGGGGAGACATCACCGACGAGGCGGCCGTTGTCGCCGCGCTCGAGGCCGGCCACCTGGGCGGCGTCGGGCTGGATGTGTTCGCCCGCGAGCCCCACGTGCCCCCCGCGCTGGTGCGGCATCCGCGGGCCGTAGTCCTGCCGCACCTCGGCAGCGCCACCGTCCAGACCCGCCGGGCCATGGCCGGCCTGGCCGTGAAGAACGTGGCCGCCCTTCTCGCGGGCGAGTCGCTGCTCACCCCTGTCATGAAGGTGGACTGAGACGACAGGGACGGACGAAGACGGACTGAGACGGACCAGGACGGACCAGGCAACTTGGACACACCTTGTCCGTCCTTGGCCGTCCCGGTCCGCCCCGTCTGTCCTGTCTCCCGTCCTCACATCTGCTCCCGTCCTCCCGTGGTTCGTTGACCCCCTCCGCCCCCCCGGCTAGCTTGCCTCGCGGTATGTCTGGTGCCCCAAAGCGCACCGCCCTCCTGGACGCTCCCGCCATAGCGCGGGCCCTCGACCGTATCGCCACAGAAATCGTTGCCCTCGCCGGGGGAACCGACCGCCTCCTGCTGGTCGGCATCCAGCGGCGCGGCGTCGAGTTGGCCGACCGGATCGGCGCGCTGATCCTGGCCCGGCACGGCGTGGACGTCGAGCGCGGGGCCCTCGACATCACGCTCTATCGGGACGATCTCCACGAGATCGGCCCGAGTCCCGTGATCGGTGAGACGCGCCTGCCGCACGCGCTCGACGGCCTGGTCGTCGTGATCGTGGACGACGTGCTGTTCACCGGCCGCACCGTCCGCGCGGCGCTCGACCAGATCGCCGACTTCGGGCGGCCGGCCCGCATCGGCCTGGCTGTCCTGATCGACCGCGGCGGCCGCGAGCTGCCCATCCAGGCGGACATCGTGGGCGAACGGGTGACGGCCGGCCCGCGTGACCGTGTGGACGTGCGCATCACCGAGGTGGACGGGCGGGACGCCGTGGAACTCGTCCGGAGCACGTCGCCATGACCCTGGACCTGGGCAAGGACCTGCTCGGCCTCGAGCACCTGTCCCCCGAGCAGATCCAGCGCATTCTCGACACCGCGGAGCCGTTCAAGGAAGTGAGCGAGCGCGCCATCAAGAAGGTGCCCGCGCTCCGCGGCAAGACCATCGTCAACCTGTTCTTCGAAAGCTCGACCCGCACGCGCATCTCGTTCGAGTTCGCCGAGAAGCGGCTGTCCGCCGATACGGTGAACGTGGCGGTTGCGGGGTCGTCCGTGTCGAAGGGCGAGACGCTCGTGGACACGGCGCGCAACCTCGAGGCGATGCGGATCGACATGGTCGTGATCCGGCACCAGTCCTCCGGGGCGGCGCGGTTCCTGGCCGAGCGCATCCAGTCCAACGTGATCAACGCGGGGGACGGCAAGCACGAGCACCCCACGCAGGGCCTGCTGGACCTCCTCACGATCCGCGACAAGAAGGGCGCGATCGCGGGCCAGCGCGTCTGCATCTGCGGCGACATCCTGCACAGCCGCGTGGCCCGCAGCAACATCTGGGGTCTCCTCAAGCTGGGCGCGGAGGTGGCCGTGTGCGGCCCCTGCTCGCTCCTGCCGCGCGGCATCGAAGACCTGGGCGTCCGGGTGTTCCGACGGATCGAGGAAGCCATCGAGTGGGCCACCGTGCTCAACGTGCTGCGCCTCCAATTGGAGCGCATGAACGCGGGGTTCATTCCCTCGCTCCGCGAGTACTACCGCGTGTTCGGTGTGACGATGGAGCGGCTGGAGCACGCGCCACGCGAGCTGCTGATCATGCACCCCGGCCCGATGAACCGCGGGGTCGAGATCGACTCGCGCGTGGCCGACGGGCCGCACAGCGTGATCCTGCACCAGGTGACCAACGGCGTCGCGATCCGCATGGCGGTGCTCTACCTGCTCGCGGGCGGCCGGCCGGAACTCGCGGAGAGCGCGAAGCGGGCCCGGGAGGGGGCGGAATGAAACCGGTGGTACTGCGCGGCGGCCGGGTCATCGACCCCTCGCGCGGATTCGACGAGGTGGCCGACGTCGTGATCCAGGAAGGGCGCGTCGCGGGGATCGGGCGTAATCAGGGCGTGCCGGATGGCGCGGAGGTGCTGGATGCGGGCGGCCTGATCGTGGCGCCGGGCCTGGTGGACGTGCACACGCACCTGCGGGAGCCGGGCCAGGAGGACCGCGAGACCATCGCCAGCGGCGCCACGGCCGCGGCGGCGGGCGGGTTCACGGCGGTATGCGCCATGCCCAACACCGACCCGCCCATCGACAACCAGTCGGCCGTGGGATTCGTGGTGAAGCAGGCGGCGACCGCCGGCCAGGCGCGCGTCTATCCCATCGGCGCCATCACCCTGGGCCAGAAGGGGGAACAGCTCGCCGAGTTCGGTGAGCTGGTGGGCGCGGGCGCCGTGGCGGTGAGCGACGACGGGCATCCGGTCGTGTCGGGCCAGATCATGCGCACGGCCCTCGAGTACGCGCGGACGTTCGGCATCCCGGTGGCGGACCACTGCGAAGAGCCCACGCTTGCCCAGGGTGGGGTGATGCACGAGGGGCTGGTCTCCACCCGCCTGGGCCTCAAGGGGATCCCGTCGGTGGCCGAGGAGATCATGGTGGCACGCAACATCCTGCTCGCGGGCCACACCGGGGGGCACATCCACCTCTGCCACATGTCCACCCGCGGGTCCGTGGACCTGATCCGGCGGGCCAAGGACGCCGCGCTTCCGGTGACCGCGGAGGCCTGTCCGCACCACTTCTCCCTCACCGACGACGCGTGCGACGGCTACAACACAAACGCCAAGATGAACCCGCCGCTCCGGCAGGCCGAGGACGTGGCGGCCATCCAGGCCGGGCTCAAGGACGGGACGATTGACGCGATCGCCACCGACCATGCGCCGCACCACTACGACGCGAAGGAGCGCGAGTTCGACGACGCGCCGTTCGGGATCGTGGGGCTCGAGACCGCGCTTGGCCTGGGGCTGCGGGTTCTGGTCGAGGGCGGGCACCTCTCGCTGCCGGACCTCATGCTGCGCATGAGCACCATGCCCGCGCGGCTGTTCCACCTCCCGGGCGGCACGCTGGCGGTTGGCCAGGCCGCGGACGTGGTGGTGTTCGACCCGACCGCCCGCTGGACGGTGGATGCCACCCGGTTCCGCTCGAAGAGCCGGAACACGCCGTTTGCCGGTTGGGAGCTCGTGGGACGCGTGGTGCGGACCCTGGTGGGGGGGCGGACCGTCTTCTCCGGCTGAGCGGCGAGAGGGGCCGGCCCCGGGTCGCGGTTTCGCGCGGGCCGGGGTCGGCTGTATCTTGATGCGTCTGGCCGGTTTGGAGGTCGCGTGGGCAGAAAACGGGACAAGACATCGACGGCGGCAATCCAGAAGCTGCTCGAGGAGCGCCGGCAGATCGAGCAGTGGCTCGTTCGCCTCGAACAGGCGGCCGACCGCACGCCCGAGACCGTTCGGACGCGCGTGCGGAGCGACTACGAGTCGCGGCTGAGCACGGTCGTCCGGGAGCTGCAGGGGTTCGAGGAAGACCTGCGCGCCTCGCTGGAGGATGTGCAGGCCCGCTACGCCGCCGCCCGCGACCAGGAGCGCCTGGCCACGGAGGAGCTGTCCGAGGCGGAGCTGCGCTTCACCGTGGGCGAGTTCGGCGACGCCGAGTGGACGGAGAAGAAGACCGCTCTGCTGGACCGGCTGATCCGGATCCGGGAGGACATCGGGCAGGCCGAGGAAGAGATCGGCGAGCTCGAGGAGGTGCTCAGGAGCATCGCGGCCCCGCCCCCGCCTCCCCCCGCGCCGCCCGAGCCCGAGATCGCGGAGCTCGACGAGGTGGAGGAGGAGGCCGAAGACGGCCCGGGCAAAGCCGGCCTGGCCAAGGCCGCCGACCGGCTCTCGCTCGGTGCCGAGCTCGGTCTGCGCAACCTGCGGTCGCCCGCCAAGGCGGCGGCGCCCGTCAAGCCTGCTGCCAAGCCGCAGGAGTCGGAGGGCGGCGAGCTGGAGTTCCTGAAAGCCCTGTCCGACGAGAAGGCGCCGGTGCGGCCGGCGCGGGTGAGCGGCGCCCAGCCGCGGCCGGTACCCGCCGAGAAGCCGGCACCGGAGAAGCCCAGGACGGTCGAGAACCTCTCGGACCAGCAGGCGCTTTCCCGGTCCCGCCCCAGCGTCATCAACCAGCGGACGCTCAAGTGCGGCGAGTGCGGTGCGATGAACCTGCCCACCGAGTGGTACTGCGACCGGTGCGGGGCCGAGCTGGCGTCGCTGTAGCGGCCGGCGGGCACGAATACCGAACGGGGCGCCCCATCGAGGCGCCCCGTTCGTCATTCGTGCCCGCCGCCTGTGCTACTTGGCCTTGGAGGCCTTCGCCAGGCGCTGCTTCAGGCGGGCCGCCGTGCGGGGGTGAATCAACCGCTTGTGCGCGGCGCGATCCAGCTGCGACTCGGCCGCGTGGAATGCCTCGGCCGCCTGGGGGCCGGACTCCGCGCCCCGGACCTTCTTGACGGCGGTGCGCAGCGCGGCGCGCTGCTGGCGATTGCGCTCGCGCGCCGCGATGCTCTGGCGCAGGCGCTTCTTGGCTGAACGGATTCTCGGCACTGCCCGACCTCGCAAAAAGACCTGCTAAAGGAGGCCGGAAGGTAGGGCGCAAGTCTCGTCGCGTCAAGGGCGTAGCGCTTTACACCGATTCCGGGGCGGATTACGTTTCTACGACTTTGCCCCGCCTCCTGACGTGATCGTATCCGACATCGGCTCGTGCGTCGCGCGACCCACCCGAACCGGGCTCGCGGCCGCATGACGTTCGCCACGCCGCCCACCGACGACCGGGCCTTCGTCGTCCAGCTGGCCGAGTTTTCCGGGCCGCTCGACCTGCTCCTGACGCTGATTCGCGATCAGGAGATCGACATCACCGACATCCCGATCGCCCGGATCGCGGATCAGTTCGTGGCGGCCATTCATCAGCTCGGGCTCAATCAGGCTGCGGACTACCTCGAGATGGCCGCCCGGCTGCTCCGCATCAAGGTGCAGATGCTGCTGCCCCGGCGGTTCGATGACGAAGCGTGGGAGGACCCGCGCGCCGAGCTGGTGCGCCGCCTCCTCGAGTACGAGCAGATCCGCGAGATCGTGGGCTGGCTGGTGGACCGCGCGACCTTGCGCGCCGACCGGTTCGCCCGGGGCTGGGCGCCGGAGGCGCCGGAGCGCCCGGCCGCCCCGCTCGTGCTGGACCTCGCGTCGCTGCTGCACGCCGTCGACGACGTGCTGCGGGGCATGCCGCAACCCATGCTGCACCGCGTCGTGGCCCGGCCGCTCGATGTCGAAGGCGCCACGCGTCGCATCGAGGGGCTGCTGGCCGAGCGGGAGCGGTTCGATCTGCGCGAGGCGTTCGGTGAAGCGCCCACGATTGCCGACGTGATCTCGACGCTGCTGGCCATCCTCGAGCTGGCGCGCCTGGGCCGGGTGCACCTGGCCCAGCAATCCCCCTTCAGCCCCGTGGACGTGAACCGTGGACCGGTTGAGCAGGCTGCTTGAGGCCGCACTCTTCGCGGCCTCCCGCCCGGTGACGCTCGACGAGCTGCGCCGGCTGGATCCCGAGGCCTCCGAAGGCGAGCTGCGCGCGGCGCTGACGGCCCTGCGGCTGCGCTACGACGAGGGTGGGCACGGGATCGAGCTGGCCGAGCTGGCGGACGGCTGGCAGGTCCTGACCCGGCCCGAGCTGGCCGATGCGCTGGCGCAGGCACAGCTCGTGGACCGGCCGCGCCGCCTGTCCACGGCGGCCATGGAAACGCTCGCGCTCATCGCCTACCGCCAGCCGGTCGGACGGTCCGAGATCGAGGAGGTCCGGGGCGTCGCGGCCGACGGCGTGCTCCGGCTGCTCCAGGATCGCGGCCTGGTGGCGGTGGTCGGGCGGGGCGAAGGCCTGGGCCGGCCGCTCCTCTACGGCACCACGCCGCTCTTCCTCGAGCTGCTGGGGCTCAAGTCCCTCCAGGACCTGCCGAGGGTGGACGAGCTGGCGGTGGCGCTGACACCGCTCGCGCCCGAGAGCATCGAGGGCGCATGACCACCATGCGCGTCCAGCGCGCCCTGGCACGCGCGGGCGTGCGGTCGCGCCGCGCGGCCGAAGATCTGATCCGGGAGGGCCGCGTCCGCGTGAATGGCCGGGTGGCGGTGCTCGGCGCGTCGGCGGATCCCGATCGCGACAAGATCACCGTGGATGGCAAGCCCCTCCGCGCCGCGCGCGAGGTCTGGATCGCGCTGAACAAGCCGGTGGGGCACGTCACGAGCCGCCGCGACGCCGAAGGCCGGCCCACGGTGTTCCAGCTGGTGCCGCCCGTGCCGGGACTGACGTACGTCGGCCGGCTGGACGTGATGACCGGGGGCCTGCTGCTGCTGACCACCGACGGGGACGTGGTCAACCGGCTCACGCACCCCCGCTACGAGGTCGAGAAGACCTATCGCGTGCGGGTGCACGGACGCCCCACGGCGGACATCCGGGCGCTGTTCGCCCGGCCCGTGGTGGTCGAGGGACGGGCCGTGGCCATGAGCCGGGCGATGGTGCGGGAGGCGGACGGCAGCACCGACGTGCAGCTGGTGCTCCACGAGGGGCGGAATCGGATCGTCCGCCGCATGTGCGAGGTGCTCGGGCTCAAGGTCGAGCGTCTCACCCGGATCGCGCACGGCCCGATCCGGCTCGGACGCCTGGCGCCCGGCGCCTGGCGCTACCTCACGGCACAGGAAGTGGCGGCGCTGCGCGCGCTGCGCGGCTGAGGGAGGGGGGGAGGCGCGATGGACATCCGGAACCGGACGATCCTGATGCTCGGCGGCGGCGGGCTGGTGGGCCACGCGGTGGCCCGCAAGCTGCTCGCGCTCGAGCCGCGGCGGGTCATACTCCTGGCGCTGTACGAGGACGAGGTGCGGCGGACCGCCGCGAGCCTGGAGCCGTATCGCGGCGCCGCGGCCGTCGAGTGCGAGTGGGGCAACGTCTTCCTTCCGGAACCCGCGTCCCGGCTCGACCGGCAGGCGGTGCTCGCCGATCCCGCCATGCGTCGCATGGTGATCGACGACCTGATCTCCGACCTCACGCCCGCCGTGCTCGAGCGGAGCCTGCTCTACCAGCTGTTCCGCCGCTGGCGGCCCGACATCGTCGTGGACTGCATCAACACGGCAACGGCGTTCGCCTACCAGGACGTGTTCCAGAGCGCGCGCGGCCTGCTCGCCGCGGCGGGGGCGGGCGGGGTCACCGCCGATCAGATCGAGCAGCACGTGCTGACGCTCACGATGCCGCAGCTCATCCGGCACGTGCAGATCCTGTCGGAAGCGATGCGCGCGTTCGGGCCGCAGGCCTTCGTGAAGGTCGGTACCAGCGGCACGGGCGGCATGGGCCTCAACATCCCGTACACGCACTCCGAGGAGCGGCCGTCCCGCACCCTGCTCACCAAGTCGGCCGTGGCGGGTGCGCACTCGCTGCTGCTGTTCCTGCTGGGGCGCACCCCCTGGGCGCCGGCGACCATGGAGATCAAGCCCACGGCCGCGATCGCGTGGCGGGAGATCGGCTTCGGCCCCATCCGGCGGAAGGGCGCGCCGATCCGGCGCTTCGATTGCCCCGATTCGCTCCCGCTCGCGACGGCGTTCACGCCGGGCGCGGCCGGCTGGCGGGACCTGGGTGCCCCGCTGGAGTCGGTGTTCGTGGACGTCGGGGAGAACGGCATCTTCGCGCGCGACGAGTTCGAGACCATCACGGCCCTGGGGTCCATGGAGTTCGTCACCGCCGAGGAGATCGGCGACTACGTGGTGATGGAGCTGCAGGGACGCCCTACCGGGCGGGACATCGTCACGGCGCTCGACTCGGCCACGGCGGGCCCCACCTACCGGGCCGGCCTGCTGCGCACCGTGGCGCTCGAGCGGCTGCGCGCGCTCGAGGCCGAGCACGGCACGCGGTCCATCGCGTTCGAGATGCTCGGGCCGCCGCGCCTGTCCAAGAACCTGTTCGAGGCGTTTATCTGCTCGCGGCTCTGTCCCTCGGCGCGGGCGCTGGCCGAGGGCGACCCCGCGCAGCTGGCGGCGCGCGGCGCGGCCCTGCTGCGCGACGACACCGAACTGCGGTCCCTCGTCGTGTCGGTGGGACTGCCGGCGGTCGTGGCGGGCGACCGGGTGTACCGCGGGGAGGTCGTCATCGTGCCGCCGGTGGAAGGCGACGTCGAGGCGGCCATCCCGCGCGGCTGGGTGGACCTGCGGGCCCCGAACATGGGTACGTGGGTGGCGCGGGCGCGGCGGGTGGTGCAGCAGGACGCCGACCGGCGCGCCCGCCCGGCGGGCTCGGGATCGGACGAGGACTGGTTCGCGCTGCGGCCGGACGATCCCATCGAGCCGGCGCGGTTCGCGACGTGGATCTTCAAGCACGAGGACGAGGGGGAGCGGATCAAACGATGACCTCGCGACCGACAGGCGCAGCGGAGACCCCACTCACCACCGCCATCGTCGAAGAGGTGGCGCGGCGGGTCGTGGGCCAGGAGGCGATGCTCGAGCGGCTGCTGATCGGCCTGCTGACGGGCGGCCACATCCTGCTCGAGGGCGTGCCCGGCCTCGCCAAGACCCTGGCCGTGCGCTCGCTGGCGGAGGCGATTCACGTCGCGTTCCAGCGGATTCAGTTCACGCCGGACCTGCTCCCGGCCGACATCATCGGCACCATGATCTTCGACCAGCGCACGGGGGAGTTCCGCCCCAAGCGGGGCCCGCTGTTCGCCAACATCGTGCTGGCCGACGAGATCAACCGCGCGCCGGCCAAGGTGCAGGCGGCCCTGCTGGAGGCGATGCAGGAAAAACAGGTGACGATCGGCGGCGAGACCCACCTGCTCGCCGAGCCGTTCCTCGTGCTCGCCACCCAGAACCCGATCGAGCAGGAGGGCACCTACCCGTTGCCCGAGGCCCAGCTCGACCGCTTCATGCTGAAGGTGCACGTGGGCTACCCGACGCGCGACGAGGAGAAGGAAATCCTGTGGCGCATGGCCGGCGGGCGCCCGATCCCCATCACGCCGGTGGCGGAGGCCGACGACCTGCTGGCGCTGCGCTCGACCATTGCCGAGCTGTACATGGACCAGAAGATCGTGGACTACGTCGTGGACGTGGTCCGCGCCACCCGGGAACCGCAGCGCGTGGGCCTGCACGACGTGAAGCCGCTCGTCGCGTACGGGGCGAGCCCGCGCGCCTCGATCTACCTGGCGCAGGCCTCGCGCGCGCACGCCTACCTCCGGGGGCGCACCTACGTGGTGCCGGAGGACGTGAAGGCCATGGCGCCCGACGTCCTGCGCCACCGCGTGCTGCTCACGTTCGAGGCTGAGGCCGAGGACGTCTCGTCCGACCAGGTGATCGCCAAGATCCTGGAGGCGGTCGCGGTCCCGTGATGCGCGCCGCGCGGATGGTCGGCCCCGACGTCCTGCGCCAGGTACGCCGCATCGAGCTTCGGGCCCGGCGCCTCGTCACCACGCTCTTCTCCGGTGCCTACCGGTCGGTGTTCCGGGGCCAGGGGATCGAGTTCGCGGAGGTGCGCGCCTACGAGCAGGGCGACGACTTCCGCGCGATCGACTGGAACGTCACGGCGCGCATGGGCTCGCCCTTCGTCAAGACGTTCGAAGAGGAGCGCGAGCTGACGCTGCTCCTCGTGGTAGACCGCTCGGGCTCCGTCGCGTTCGGCCGGCCCCGCACCAAGGCCGAGATCGCCGTCGAGGTGGCCGCCGTGCTCGCCCTCGCGGCCGCGCGCCAGAACGACCGCGTGGGCGCGCTCCTGTTCTCGGACGAGGTGGAGCACGTCATCACGCCCACCAAGGGCCGGCGGCACGTGCTGCGCGTGATCCGCGACCTGCTCGCGTTCGAGCCCGCGGGGCGGGGGACGAACCTCGCCGGTGCCCTGGCCCACGCGGGCCGGCTCCTGCGGCATCGCGCCGTCGTGGTCGTGCTGTCCGATTTCCGGGCCGAGAACTGGGAAGTCGCGCTGCGGCGCCTGGCGCAGCGCCACGAGATCGTGGCGATCACCGTGGACGACCCGCGCGAAGTGGATCTGCCGGACGCGGGCTGGATCGAGCTGGAGGATGCCGAATCGGGGGCCCGGCGGCTGGTGGACTCGACCGACGGCGGCGGCCGGCTCCGGCTGCGGATCGCCGCGGAGGAGCGCCAGCTCGACCGCGCGCGGGCGCTGCAGCGCATTGGCGTCGATCACATCGCGCTCGTCACCGACCGTCCGTACGCGCAGGAGCTGCACGCCGCGTTCGCGCGGCGTGCGCGGCGGCTCCAGCGATGATCGGCGTGGCGCTGGCACTCGGACTGCAGGCGGCGGCGTGGACGAGCCAGCCCGCCGCGCCCACCGTGGGCGACACCATCGTGCTCGAGCGGCTGGTGCCCACGGCCGCGGGCGCGTTCGGACGGACGCGGGCGCTCGAGGCCAGCGAGCAGCTCGAGCCGCTGGGCCTGCCCACCATCACCCCCGCCGCGGGCGGCATCCTGGTCCGTCATACCGTGGCACTGTTCGCGCCCGGGACCCACACCATTCGCATGCCGGTCATCGAGGTGGTCCACCCCGACGGCACGGTCGAGGCGATCCTGGGTGACAACGCGGTGATCATGGTGGCCGCGGTCGTGCCGGACTCGGTGCGCGATCCGCGCCCCATGCCGTCCCAGGCGCCCATTGCCCGCGCCGTGCGGGACGTCTGGCGCGCCGTGCTCCCGGTGGCCGCCGTGCTCCTGGTGCTGGGTGCCTGGCTGGCCTGGCGACGGCGGCGGCCGCGCGCCGTCCGCCCGACGGGCAGGGCCGTGCCGCCGGTCGAGCTGCCGCTGATGCGCTGGCTCGCGGCCGGAGAGCGGCGGGCCGTGGCCACGGTGGCCGCGCACCGCCTGCGCGCGGCGGTGGCCCAGGTGGTCCCGGCCTCCGCGCCCATCACGGTCGCCGGCGACTGGGCCGCCACC
>DAINBS010000072.1:0-11107 GCA_036732805.1 Gemmatimonadales bacterium
AAGACCAGATCCCGGGACAGGCCGTGTCGTATGCCTCGACGTGCCGCGAGTGCCCGGCCGGCTGCGGCGTCCACGTGCGGGTGCGTGACGGCCGGGCCGTGAAGGTCGAGGGCAACCCCGACCATCCGTTGAACCGGGGCAGGCTGTGCGCGCGCGGCCAGGCGGCGCTCCAGGGGACCTACAATCCCGATCGCGTGCGCGGCCCGCTCGCGCGCACGGCCGCCGGCACGTTCGAGCCGGTCACGTGGGACGATGCGCTCGCCCGCCTGACTGCCCAGCTCGACGGTGCGGGGGAGGGGCTCTGGTTTCTCACCGGAAACGAGGCGGGCAGCTTCGGGGCCCTCGTGGGGCGGTGGCTCGCGGCGTTCGGGTCCCGCAACTACGTGGTGTTCGAGCCGTTCGGATACGAGGCCCTGCGCCGGGCCAGCGTCGACGCGTTCGGCGTGGATGCGGTGCCGGAGTACCGCCTCGACCAGGCCGAGTACGTGCTTGCCTTCGGCGCCGACTTCCTCGAGACCTGGCTGAACCCGGTGGAACAGGCCCGCGGCTTTGCCGCCGCGCACGGATATCACGAAGGGCGGATGGGGCGCTACGTGCACGTCGAGCCGCGGATGAGCATGACCGCGATGAGCGCCGACGAATGGATCGCTCCCGCGCCCGGCTCGGAAGCCCTCGTGGCGCTCACCCTGGCGCACGTCGTCGCGAACCATCACGCGGGCCGGGCGCCGGCCGACGCGGCTGGCCTCCGGACGCTGCTGCGCCCCTACGAGCCCGAGGACATGGCAACCCGGACGGGTGTATCCGCCGAGGTCATGCATCGCCTCGCGGAGGAGTTCACCGCGGTGCCGAGCATCGCCCTGCCGGGCGGCATCGGGACCCAGCACGGCGACGCCCACGTCACCGCCCTGGCGGTGAACCTGCTCAACTACCTCGCCGGGAACGTTGGACGCTCGGTCGTCTTCCCCGAGGGCGGAACTGCGCCCGGCGATGGGTACGGGCGGCTCGGCGACCTGGTGGCGGCGGCGCGGAGCGGAGCGGTCAAGGTGCTCCTGCTGCATGGCGCCAATCCGGTGCACGCGGCCCCGGCGGGACTCGGCGTGTCCGAGGCGCTGGGCCAGGTGCCGTTCAAGGTCAGCCTCTCCCGGTTCCTCGACGAGACAACGGTGCTCGCCGACCTCGTCCTGCCGGACCACGACCCGTTCGAGCAGTGGAACGACTACGCGCCCCGACCGGGGGTGCGCTCCCTGCTCCAGCCGGTCATGCAGCCGGTGTTCGACACGCGCCAGACGGGCGACGTCCTGATCGATGTGGCGCGGCGCGCCGGCGGGTCGGCTGCGGCGGGATTCGCGCTGGGCGGGGCGAGCCAGGACCTGTACAAGGCGTTCCTCCAAGAGCGCTGGGCGGAGGTGCAGCGCGGAGCCGGCGACCGCCGGCCGTTCGAGACGTACTGGCGCGAGGCGCTCCAGCGGGGCGGTGTCTGGGCCGCGCCGGCCCCCCGCTCCGTGCGGCTCGCGCGGACGCTGGCGATTCCTGAAGCCTCCTGGACCGCGCCCGACGGGCTTTTCACGCTGATCGCGTACCCCTCCACGAGTCTGTTCGACGGCCGGGGTGCGAATCGCCCGTGGCTGCAGGAGCTGCCCGATCCCGTCACCAAGGTGACGTGGTCCACGTGGGTGGAGATCCACCCCGAGACGGCGACACGGCTGGGGATTGCCGAAGGCGACGTTGTCGAGGTCGCCTCCGCGGCGGGCAGCGTGGAGGTGCCGGCGTACCTGTATCCGGGGCTCCGGCACGACGTGGTAGCCATGCCCCTGGGGCAGGGCCACACGGTCTACGGTCGCTACGCCGAGGGTCGCGGCGCCAACGCCTACGGCCTGCTCGACCACCCGCCCACCGCCTTTGGCGGCGCGGGGCACTACACGGCCGTGACGCTGCGGCACACGGGCCGGCACGAGAAGCTCGCCAAGACCGAGGGCAAGAGCCGGCAGATGGACCGGGGCATTGCCCAGGCGGTGACGCTGGCCGGCATCACGCACGGTGCGCTCGAGCACAAGTTCCACGTGGAGCACGCGTCACCGATCCCGGAGCGCGAAGAGCACGCCGTCGAGGAGGTCTCGAAGGCGCAGCGGGAAGCGACGAAGTACGGTCCCTATGCCTTCGAGACCACGCGCTGGGCCCTGGCGGTGGACCTGAGCAAGTGCACGGGCTGCAGCGCCTGCGTCACCGCGTGCAGTGCGGAGAACAACATCCCGTTCGTGGGGCAGGACCAGGTGCGGCGCGGCCGGGAGATGCAGTGGATCCGCATCGAGCGGTACTTCGAGGGTGGCGCGGAGGGCGAGCCGCTCGAGGCGCGCTTCGTCCCGATGATGTGCCAGCACTGCGGGAACGCGCCGTGCGAGTCAGTCTGCCCGGTGTTCGCCGCCTACCACACGCCGGACGGCCTGAACGGCCAGGTGTACAACCGGTGCGTGGGGACGCGCTACTGCGGCAACAACTGCCCCTACAAGGTCCGCTACTTCAACTGGTACGACATGTCCACCCCGGACGACCCGCGGACGTTCGCGTGGCCGGAGCCCATGCACTGGCTCCTCAACCCGGACGTCACGGTCCGCTCGAAGGGCGTGATGGAGAAGTGCACGTTCTGCGTGCAGCGGATCCGCGGGGCGCAGCACGAGGCGCGGCTCGCGGGCCGGACGCTCGCCGACGGCGACGTGCGGACGGCGTGCCAGCAGACGTGCCCGGCCGACGCGATCGCCTTCGGCAACCTGACCGACCCGCAGTCGCGCGTGGCGCAGCTGGCGCGTGACGAGCGCGGCTACCGGGTGCTGGACGGACTCAACACCAAACCGGCGGTGACCTACCTCATGAAGGTCCGCAACGTGGTGGAGGGGTAGCCGATGGCCGCCACCGTCCATCCGGAAGTCGCGCCCCAGCCGGACGCGCCGCACGTGCACCCGACCTACCACGAGGTCACGCGGGACATCGCGGCGACCCTGGGCAACCCGGGCCGGTCGTACTTCCTCCTGTTCGGCTTCGTGCTGGTCTGCCTCGCGGCCGGGGCGCTGGCCTTGCTGTACCAGATCCGCTACGGGCTCGGGGTCGCGGGGTACACGCCGCCCGTCATGTGGGGCGTGTACATCACGACCTTCGTGTTCTGGGTGGGTATCGCGCACTCGGGCACGCTGATCTCCGCCATTCTGTATCTGTTCCGGTCGGCGTGGCGCACGGCCGTGTACCGCACGGCCGAGGCCATGACCGTGTTCGCCGTCATGACGGCGGGCCTGTTCCCGCTGATCCACGTGGGCCGGCTGTGGTACGCCTACTGGCTGATACCGTACCCCAACCAGCGCGGCCTCTGGGTGAACTTCAAGTCGCCGCTCATCTGGGACGTGTTCGCGGTCTCGACCTACTTCACCGTGAGCACGCTGTTCCTGATCGTAGGCCTCGTGCCCGACGTCGCGGCGATCCGGGACAAGGCGGTGGGGTGGCGGAAGAAGCTGTATCGGGTGACGGCGCTCGGGTGGCGCGGCACCGACCAGCAGTGGCGCCACTACACGAAGGCCTACCTCTACCTGGCCGCTCTGGCCACCCCGCTCGTGCTCTCCGTGCACAGCGTGGTGTCCTGGGACTTTGCCATGTCCATCGTGCCTGGCTGGCACGCCACGATCTTCGCGCCGTACTTCGTGGCCGGCGCCATCTACTCCGGCGTGGCAATGGTGGTGACCCTGATCGTGCCGATCCGCAAGGTGTTCAAGCTCGAGCGGTACATCACGGTCGTCCACTTCGAGAACCTGGCCAAGCTGCTGCTCCTCACCGGCATGATCGTGGGCTACGCCTATCTCATCGAGTACTTCATCGCGTGGTACTCGGGCAACCCGTTCGAGCGGGCCTCGTTCTGGAACCGGGCGTTCGGCGACTACTGGTGGGCCACGTGGACCATGCTGCTCTGCAACGGCGTCCTGCCGTGGCTGCTCTGGTTCCCGAAGGTGCGCCGCAGCATCCCCGCGCTGTTCGTGATGTCGCTCTTCGTGAACCTCGGGATGTGGTTCGAGCGGTTCGTCATCATCGTGGTCTCGCTCTCCCACGAATACGAGCCGTACGCCATGGGCCACTACACGCCCAGCTGGGTGGATTGGACGATCCTGCTCGGCAGCTTCGCGTGGTTCTTCATGTGGTTCCTGCTGTTCGCGAAGAACTTCCCGACGGTCTCGATCACCGAGGTGAAGGAGATCATCCCGATGCCGCGGCGAAGGGGGGTGCACGCATGAGCGCCCATCCTGCGGGCGTACTGGCGGCGTTCCGGCACGTGGATGACGCCACCCATGCCATCCGGTCGCTGAAGGAGATGGGGTACAAGGACTTCACCGTCTATACCCCCGTGCCGAACGCCGAAATCGCGTCGGCGGTGGGGCACCGGATCAGTCCCGTGCGGACGTGGACGCTCATTGGCGGCCTCACGGGCCTGTCGCTCGGACTGCTCATGACGGTCTGGATGTCGCTCGATTACCCGCTGGTGGTGGGCGGCAAGCCCATCCCGTCGGTGATTCCGTACATCATCATCATGTTCGAGCTGACCATCCTCTGCGGCGCTGGGGCCACCATCATCGGGCTCGTCACCCACATCGTGCGGAACCGGCGGTCGGGGGCCTTCGACCCCAAGTTCACCGACGACCATATCGGAGTCTTCGTCCCGTGCGGCACGGAACGCCGCGACGCGGTTCAGCAGCTGCTCCACGGCTCCGGGGCGGAGGAGGTGCGGGTTGAAGCGTGAGATGATGCTCCTCGCGGCGGTGCTCGCCGGTGCGGGGTGCTCCGCGAATGACTGGCCCGACCGCCTGCGGCGGATTCCCGGTCCCGACGACGCGGTGGCCGCCGTGCCGTGGTTCTCGACCATGCACACCGGGATCGCCATCCAGCCGTACAAGACGCCGGTGCCGCGGCCGCCGGTGCCGGGCACGGTGCCGGTGACGGGTTCCGAGGCGCCGCTGCCGATCGTGCCGGCGAGCCTGCCCGCGATCGACGCCCTGCGGAACCCGGCGGACCGCACGGCCGAGTCGCTCGAGGCCGGCAAGGTCGCGTACGACGTGTACTGCATGCCGTGCCACGGCGACAAGGGCGCGGGGAACGGGCCTGTGAACGAGAAGCTGCTCGTGACGCCCAGCCTGCTCACCGAGCAGGCGCGGCGCTACACCGACGGGTACCTCTACTCGATCGTCCGCCACGGCCGTGGCATCATGCCGGCCTACGGCGACCGCATCCCGGCAGACCGCCGCTGGGACGTGGTGAACCACGTCCGGGTGCTCCAGGAGGTGGCTCGATGAGCAGCATGCAGTCCCATCAGGACGCGTACCGCCGGGCCGCCGCCGCACCGGCGGGCCGGCTGCTCGGCATCGGCGTGGTGCTCGCCGTGGTCGGCCTGGGGCTGTTCGCCGTTCAGGTGATGGGCGACGATCCTGGCCGCGCGTGGCGCATGTTCCTCGTGAACTTCATGTTCTTCACGGGTCTCGCCACCGGGGCCGTCATCTTTGCGGCTTCGCAGAAGATCACCAGGGCCGACTGGTCGGGACCGGTCATCCGTTTTGCCGAGGCGGGCGTCGCGTTCCTGCCCGTGGCCCTCGTGCTGTTCCTCGTGCTGTGGATCGGCCGGGAGTACCTGTTCCCGTGGATTGAGCACCCCACGCCGGTCCGTGGGAAGTGGCTCACCGTCTCGTGGGTGTTCTGGCGTGACCTCGTGAGCCTGCTCGTCGTGAGCGCGGTGGCCGTGGCCTTCGTATGGAACGAGCTCAAGCCGGACGTCGTGGCCCTGCGCGAGCATGCCACCGGCTGGCGGCGCACCCTGTACGACCGGATTGCGGGCGACTATGACGGCAGCCCCGAGCACCTCGCGAAGGTCGAGCGCCGGGTCCACCGGCTCGCGCCGATCCTCTGCGTCCTCTACGCGTATCTGTTCACGCTGCTGTCCTTCGACCTGATGATGTCGCTGGCGCCGTACTGGTACAGCAACCTGTACGGGGCCTATTACTTCATGGGCGCGGTGCTCACCGGGCTTACCATGCTCGCGCTCATGACGGTCTACTGGCGCGAGCGCCTGGGGCTCGGCGGGCTGATCGGCACCCAGCAGTTCCACGACATGGGCAAGCTGATCTTCGGCTTCACGGTCTTCTGGGCGTATCTCACGTACAGCCACGTCATCGTGATCTGGTACGGCAACCTCCCGGAGGAGACCCCTTGGCTCTTCTTCCGGACGTGGGGTGCCTGGCAGCCGGTCGCGCTGCTCGTGCTGTTCATGGTGTTCGTGATTCCGTTCTGGGGGCTGATCTCGGTGAAGGGGAAGATCACGCCGGTGACGTTCGCGCTGTTCGCCACCATCAGCGCGGTGGGCATGTGGCTCGAGCGCTACCTCCAGATCCAGCCGTCGCTCGTCGAGCGGCCGCCGATGGGACTCCCGGAGCTGGGCGTGAGCGCGGGCTTCCTCGGCCTGTTCCTGGTCTCGTACGGGCTGTTTGCCCGCGCGTTCCCCATGGTGAGCCCCCGACTTGCGGAGAAGTCGTTCGAGCTGGCGCATCACTAGCGCCAGGCGCTGTTGAGAGGGGCAGGTGGGCGCAAACTGACGATGAGTGGGGCAGAGGGGCAGAGAGCAGGGTGTATCTACATCTCTGCCCCTCTGCCCCTCTCCTCTGCCGTGCTAGCTTCCTCTACGCCAATTGATCGAGGTTTGCAATGCCCGAGCATCCCGGAACTCTGGAAGAGTTTCGTCATTTCCGCGAGAAGATGAACGAGGCGATCCTCAACGCCGGGAACCTCAACATCAAGCGGTTCTTCGCGCTCGACACGCGGACGTACGAGGCAGGCGCGCTCGACGTGAAGACGAAGGAGCTGCTGGGGCTGGTGGCCTCGATGGTGCTGCGGTGTGACGACTGCATCACATACCACGTGGTCCGATGCCGCGAGGAGGGTGTCACGGACGACGAGTTCCACGACGCCTTTTCGGTCGCCCTCATCGTGGGCGGCTCGATCGTGATTCCGCATCTGCGGCGCGCCGTGGCACGGCTCGAGGAGCTGCCGACGGCGTGACCGAGCGGATCCTGCTGTGGCGCATCGCGGCGGACGCCGCGCGGGCCGGCCGACGGGCGGCGCTGGCGACCGTGGCCCGCCGTCGCGGGTCGCTGCCGATGGCATCCGATGCCAAGATGCTCGTCGAAGCGGATGGGCACCGGATGGGGACGATCGGCGGCGGCTGCCTCGAGGCCGACGTGATCGCGCAGGCGCTCGAGGTCATCCGCAGCGGGCAGCCGACGCTCGTACGCCACACGCTCAACGCCGACGTCGCCGGGGACCTGGGGCTCTCGTGCGGCGGCACCGTCGAGCTGTTCCTCGAGCCGGTCATCCACGGCGCCGGGGCCGCCGCGCTGTATGAGGCCGTGGCCCAGGCGATCGGCAGCCGGTCACCCGGGACCGTGCTCACGGCGCTCGATTGGTCGGGCGGACCACGCAAGGCGCTGGCGGCGGGCGCGGAGCCCCACGCGGTCGGCATCCCGCTCATCCCGCCCATCCCGCCCATCCCGCCGTCCGCGGCGGTCGACGAGGCAACAGGAGCCTTCATCGAGCCCCTCCCACGTACCCCTCGCCTGATCCTCTTCGGCGCAGGGCACGTCTCGGCGGAGATTGCCCGGGCGGCAGCGGCAACGGACTTCCACGTGGTGGTCGTGGACGATCGGGACGATTTCGCGAACCGGGAGCGGTTCCCGCATGCCGCCGACGTCGTCGTGCGCGATCTCCCCGGAGCGCTCGACGCGCTCGCGCTGGACGGCGACGACTACGTCATCGCCTGCACGCGCGGCCACGCCATGGATGCCGTCGTCATCGAGCGAACCGCGGCGTCACGGGCCCGCTACGTGGGCATGCTGGGCAGCCGGCGGAAGCGCGAGGTGATCTGGCGGGCGCTCGAGACCGCGGGCGTGCCGCGAGCCGCGCTCGAGCGGGTGAAGGTCCCGATCGGCGAGGAGATCGGTGCGGACACGCCGGGCGAGATCGGGATTGCCGTGATGGCGGAGCTGATTCGGCTCCGGCGGCTGGGCGACCGCTAGTGCCGATCCAACTTGTCCGGCCTAGTGTTCACCCTGGGCGAGTCCATGGGTGGAACAAGTTGGACCGGCACTAGCCGCGCACCTTGCCCAGCAGTACGCGGAGCGAGTCGGGGCGCACCGGCCCACTCAGCACTATCCGGATGCCGTCCACGACCGCCTCGACCGTTGGCGGTGTGCTCCGCGTGAACTCCTCGCGCGGCGCGGCCGCGCGGGCCGCCACGCCTTCCGCGGCCGAGGCTGGCACGTCGGCCTGTCGTGACTGCACCAGCTCCAGGATCGTGCGCTCGTCCAGGGACTGACGCACGCGCACGGCCCCGCTGTCGGCGGCCAAATCGATGGCGATGATTGGGATGGTCGGTACCGTGAGCAGCGCATGTCCCAGGACCCGTTCCGCGTCAGTTCGCGTCGTCGCCACCCAGAGATCCGCGGCCACCTTCTGCATCCGCAGCTCGTTCCCGGACCGCTCGCGCACCTGACCAAGCGGCCGCGGCTCGATGGCGGCGGGCGCTGGCAGCGGGGCGGCATCGCGCCGGGCGGCGACCCGCTCGTCCGCTGCCTGTGCCTCGGCCCCCGTGACCCGGCTGGCCATTGCGTCCTGCGGCGGCGGCGCCTGGGCGCCACGGCTTGGGGGGGCCGCTTCCTCGCGTTGGGCCACTCCACCGACTGCGGTTGGCTCCGCTGCCACCGTGGCCTGTCCGGCCACGCTGTCGGCGAGCATGGTCTCCACAGGCGCGGTCGCCGCGCGGCTTGTCATCTGGGCGGGTGCGGCCACTCCGTCGCCGCCGGATACCGTCATGAGCCCGCGCGCGTACCACCCGACCCCGCCCGCCACCACCAGGGTGGCGGCCCATGCCAACCGGCGCCATGGGAAGCCCGACGACGGTGCGGGCCTGGCCGTGGTCCCAGCCCGGTGGAGCACCTCTTCGAACGGCGGGATGCGCTCCGGCGGGGCCGCCACCCCGAGCAGCTGGCGGACGTGGCCGGCCAGCGCCCGCTCCTCGTCCACACGGGCCCGGCACTCGTCGCACTGCTCGACGTGCGCCGCGATGGCCGCGTGTTGCGGGGATTCAGGCGGGACCGCGCCGTCCACCCACTCGGCGATGAGCGCGTCATCCAAGTGCTGCATCGGTCCCCTCCAGTGCGCGATGCGCCTCCACCAGCCGGCGGCGCGCGCGGGACAATGTCGTCCCGATCGCCCCCCGCGCGAGCCCCGTCTGCGCCGCGATCTCGTCGTAGTCGAGCCCCGCGTCCCACAACAGCAGGACCTCGCGGTCCCGATCGGTGAGCTGCGCGAGCGCCGCCTGCAGTATCCGCTCGCGCTCCCGGCGCTCCAGCTCGTCCGCCGGTGAGTCCGCGTCCGTCCGCGGCTCCGCCTTCACCAGCTCGAGGTGCCTGCGGCGCCGGATGGCCGTCCGCGCCTCGTCCCGCGCCAGGTTCGCGGCCACCGTGAACACGAACGCGCGCGGGTTGTCAGGATCGTGATCGAGGGCTCGCACGAACGCCTCCTGCGCCAGGTCCTCCGCCCGGTCCGCGTCCCACACCTTGCGGTACAGGAAGCGGACCAGGGCGGGGAAGTTCACGCGATAGACCTCGGCCCAGTCGGTCGGCACACGCGGAATCTAGCGTCGGGCTCCGATGAATCCCGCTGAAGCGGGTCCTCGGCCACGATCTGCCCCCAGAGGGGGCGCGTCGCTCCGTCGCCTTGGCGACAGACGGGGGCCGAGGGCCTGCTTCAGCAGGATCCTCCCGAACCCTACGACCGGAACCGGGCCACGACATCGGCCACCTCGCTCACCGCGGTGCGTCCGTCCGCGTCGAATCGGATGCTTACCGCACGGCCGGCCACCAGCACCCGGTCGAACCGCTGCACGACCGCCGTCAGCTCCGGCAGCTGCCGCAGCACCTCGAAGTACGCGGGACTGAACGGTGCGATCGTGACCACCCGGAGCGAGTCCGCATGACGCAGATCGGTCCACACTCCGTTCTTGTCCACGAACAGCCGGCCGGCCACGTGCTGTGCCTGCCCGACGTGCGCCGACTTGAGCATCTCCTCGTCCACCGCCGCCAGCTGGGCGGCGCTGCGTGCCTCCCGGCGGGCGGCGTCACGCTTGGCCATGCCCACCGCGGCCGCACCCGTCGCCTCCTGCGCCATCGGCATCGGTGGCACGCCGCCCACCATCCGGTCGGCCACCTGCGTCGGCTCCTGGACGAGATACGCCGTGTACTCGCTCAACAATCCGTACCGCAGGGCGGTCTCCCGGATCTCCTCGATCAGCTCGGGATTCGCGCCGTGCAGCCGGATGGCCTGCTGGAGCACGCCGATCTTGCGCGCGGCCCAGAGGCGCGGGACGAAGTCGTTGCCGTCCTCGGTGGCGGGGAAGGCTGCGGTGGTGCCGTACTGCTCGGCACGGCCGGCACGCGTGCCGCGCACCGTTACCCGGCCTTCACGGCTCGTCCCGCCATACCGGCCGAACACCACCAGCTCGTCGCCAGCGAACAGGTCCGGCAGGCGTTCGGGATAGACTTCCGCGATCCGCACCGACGCGTCCAGCGCGAGATCGGTCAGCACGGGATGCTGGATCTTGGCCACCAGGGTGCCGATCGCCGATTCGACGCTTTCGTCCGGCTCGACGTACTCGGTGACCCCGCGCGCCGCCGCCGACAGCCGGTCGAGCAGATAGGTGTTCACGTCGTACCCGATCCCGAACGCGAACAGCCGCACGCTCCCGCGATCCTGTTCCGCCTGGGCCGCGATGCGCTCGGGGTTCTGCTCGCCCACCGACGGCAGGCCGTCCGTCATGAAGACGACGAGCGGCAGCCGTCCCGCCGGCGATTCGAGCCGGAACGCCTCGGTGAGCGCGCCCGCGATGTTGGTCCCGCCGTTGGCCTGGAGACCGTCCACCCAGGCGTGCGCGTCGCGCAGCGAGGCCGCGCTCGTCACGGTCCAGTCGGAGGCGTGGGCCCGCACGGCGCTGCTGAACTGGATCAGCCGGAACCGGTCCGCCGCCCGCCCGGTCCAG
>DAINBS010000073.1:0-11017 GCA_036732805.1 Gemmatimonadales bacterium
GATCTCGGGAATCCGGAATCCGCCGCCGATTTCACCAGCTCCCCGCGCGAGACCAGGGTGTCGCCGTCCGCGGCGAGCGCCGTGAGCGCGAGCAGCACGGCGGACGCCGCGTTCACGGTCACGAGTGCGTCTTCGCCGCCCGTGAGCGCCGTGAGCAGGCCGTGTGTGTGCCGCTGGCGAGAGCCGCGGCCTCCCTCGTCCAACTCGTACTCGAGCGCGCTGTACCCGGCCGCGTCGCGCATGGCCGCCACGGCGGCATCGGCGAGCGGCGCCCGCCCCAGGTTGGTGTGCAGCACGACGCCGGTGGCGTTGATCACGCGGGTCAGCGACGGCCGCTCCCGCTCCGCGAGATGACGCTCGACGGCCGCCACCCAGCCCTCGGCCGGCGGCTCGCCGCCCTGGGCACGGGCGGAGGCGAGCACGTCACGGACGGCCTCGGTGAGCACGGCATCGGGCACGTCCGCGATCCCGCGCGCACGGATCTCCGTGACGAGCGCATGCACGGCCGGCAGCCGGCGCCGGTCCCCGGTCATCGCCGGCGGGGTGGGGTGGTGGTGTCGGGGACCGCCAGGACCGCGCGGCTTACGGCGGTCGCTCCCGTGAGGTTCGTGGCCGTGGCCTCGAACAGGTACCGCGTCCCCGGAAGCAGCGGCGACGCGAGTCGGACCACGAGCTGGTCCTTGAGCGCGGGCCGCTGGCGGAGCAGCGCCGCAACGCGCGCGGTATCCACGACCGCACCCTCGCCGGGACGCTCCCCCTGCTCCGGCGCGCCGGGGCGGGCTGGGGCCGGCCGTTCGGCCACTCGGGGTGGGGCGGCAACGGTATCGCGCGGCGGGCGGATCTCGGCCGGAGGCGGAGGGGCGGTGTCGGCCACCGCGGCCGCCGAGTCGGCGGCCGCCCGCCGGGCCGAGTCGCGCGCGGCGGCTTCGACGCGGGCAATGGAGTCGTAGGCGGCCGTCGTCCACACCGCCGCCACGTCCACCGGCGTCGAGTCCGGGAGGAGCCGCACCGTGACGGCTCCCTCGGGTGTCATCGCCGGCTCCAGGGGCTGGCTGAAGTTCACCCGCGCCGTAACCGAATCCAGCCGGGTCACCTCGCGCAGTTGCGGCCCCAGCGTGTCGTGCACGAAGGCCCAGAACGTCCCTGAGGCCACCGTGTCGAGCCGCACGCGCAGCGTATCGAAGGCCTCCCGCCGGTCGCGCCGGTTGTTCGTGTTCTCGTCCACCACGCCAAAGAGCAGATAGTCGCCGGGGGGCAGGCGGGTGAGCACCACGGAGCCGCTGGAGTCGGGCTGCGCCACGTAGGCGATGGAGTCGTCGGTGATGGGCAGCGGGTACGCCTCGACCAGGGCTCGAGCGGCGAGCCGCCCAGCGGCCCAGTCGAGGACGTCCGTGGTGATCCGCGTGTCGGGGATCGCCGGGCCGGTGGAGAACACGACCGCGGGCCGGCCGCGCAGGCGGTTGTTCCTGAGATCCGTGATGCCGGGCAGCAGCGTCACCTGGTACACCGCGTCCGTCCGCCATCCGTCCCGTGGCCTGACTTCCAGCCGCGTGCGCTTCCAGGCGACGCGGATCTCTTCGTGGCGCGGCGAGACCAGCACCAGCTTGGCCAGGTCGTTGGGCTGGCGCTCCGTGATCACCTCGTCGAACACGAACACGACGGGATCGCGGAAGCCGGGCACGACGGCGAGCGAGTCCGGGCGGGTTTCGCGCAGGACCGGGGGCGTGAAGTCGGGCGGGCCGCCGGGCGGATCCTGGGCCGCCGCGCAGGCGGCGGCCAGGACTAGCAGCCCAAGACGCGCAGTTTGTCGGCGAGGGTCGCGCGCTGTTCGCGCCACGACGACTCCTTTGCCCGCTCGCGCGCGACCACGTCGGCCGGCGCCTTGGCGAGAAACCGTTCATTGCTCAGCGTCCGGCCGAGTCCGGCGAGCTGTCCGTCTATCCGGTCCATCTCCTCCCGGAGGCGCGCGCATTCGCGCCCCACGTCGATCGCGTCGCCCAGGGGCACGAACACGGCCGACCCGTCGCCCAACACGGCGTGGGCGCCGACGCCCGCGGGCGCGTCCCCCAGCACGAGCCGCTCGATCCTGGCCAGCCGCTCGATCGTACGCTGCTCCGCGTTGAACGCCTCGACCGCGTCGACCGACGCGGGCTGCACGAATGCCCGCACGCTCCGCCCCGGGGCGATGGCGTATTCCGCCCGGACGTTGCGCACCGCGCTCACGAGTCCCTGGACGCGGACGAACCGGTCTTCGGCTTCCCGGTCCGCGAGGCTGGGGTCGGGCGTGGGCCAGGCCGCGCCGGCCAGGATGGGTTCGCGGGTGCCGGGGAGCGCGGCCCACAGCGCCTCCGTGATGAACGGCATCGAGGGGTGCAGCAGCCGCAGCACTGTCTCGAACACGCGGCCCAGGATCGCGCGCGCGATGTCGCCGCCGGGGACGTCGCCGTACAGGCGGGGCTTCACCTGCTCGAGATACCAGTCGGCCAGCTCGTCCCACACGAACCGGTAGAGGATGCCCACGGCGTCGTTCAGCCGGAACCGCTCGAGGGCTTCGGTCACGTCGCCGATGACGCCCTGCAGGCGCGAAAGAATCCAGCGGTCCGCCAGCTCGAACCGCTGCGCGTCCAGGATGGTCGGGGCGGGGGAAGCCTCGGGCAGGTTGCCGAGGATGAACCGGCCCACGTTCCACAGCTTGTTCGCGAAGTTCCGGCCCGCCGCGAAGCTCGACTCCAGGTCGTCCGGGTCGAGAATCACGTCGGTGCCGATCGACGACCCGGCCAGGACGGTGTGGCGCAGGGCGTCGGCGCCGTAGCCGCGCACGACCTCCAGCGGGTCGATGCCGTTGCCGAGGGACTTGGACATCTTGCGGTGCTGCGTATCCCGCACGATGCCGTTCAGGAACACCGTCGTGAATGGCCGGGCGCCCAGGAAGTGGTACCCGCCCATCACCATCCGGGCCACCCAGAAGAAGATGATGTCGGGACCGGTGACCAGCGTGTGCCCGGGGTAGTAGCGCTCGAGGTCGGCGGTCCGCTCCGGCCAGCCGAGGGTGGCGAACGGCCACAGCCACGACGAGAACCAGGTGTCCAGCACGTCCTCGTCCTGGCGCACCGCGCCGCCGCAGGCCTCGCAGGCCGTGGGGTCGGACCCCGACACCGTGACGTGCTCGCACCCGTCGCTCGTGCAGTACCAGGCGGGAATGCGGTGTCCCCACCAGAGCTGGCGGGAGATGTTCCAGTCGCGGATCTCCGTGAGCCAGCGCTCGTACACGCCGCCCCAGCGCTCGGGAACGAAGCGCACCTCGCCCGCGTGGTAGGCAGCCAGGGCGGGCTCGGCGAGCGGCCGCATGCGCACGAACCACTGGTCCGACAGGCGGGGCTCGACCACGGTGTCGCAACGGTAGCAGTGGCGAATGCTGTGCGGGTGGGGCACCACCTTCTCGAGCAGGCCCTGGGCTTCGAGCTGCGCCACGATCCGTTTGCGCGCGGCGAACCGGTCCACGCCGCGCAGGTCCGGCGGCACCCGGGGCACGTCGGCCAGCGTGGCGTCCGGCGTCATGATGGCGGGCATGGGGGCATCCGGGTCCAGCATCCGCGCAATCTCGAAGTCGTTCGCGTCGTGGGCCGGGGTCACCTTGAGCATGCCGGTCCCGAACTCGCGCTCGACCACGGAGCTGGTCGCCACCGGAATCCGCACGCCGGAGAGCGGGATCTCGACCGTTCGTCCGGTGAGATGGGCGTAGCGCTCGTCCTCGGGATGGTGCACCACGGCGACGTCGCCGAACATGGTCTCGGGGCGGGTGGTGGCGACGACGATGGCGTCGGCGGGCTGGCGGGCCGGCGGGCCGGCGGGCGAACCTGCCGCCCCTGCCGCTTCGGCCGCCCCTGCCGGCGCGTTGGGTGGCACGAGGGGATAGCGTATCCAGTACAGCTTCCCCTCGGTCTCCTTGAACTCGGCCTCTTCGTCCGAGAGCGCCGTGTGGCAGCGCGGGCACCAGTGGATCACGCGGTGGCCGCGGTAGATGAGTCCGTCCTGGAACAGCGAGACGAACACGTGGCGCACGGCCCGGGAATAGCCCTCGTCGAGAGTGAAGCGGGTGCGGGACCAGTCGCACGACGCCCCGATGGCCTTGAGCTGCTCGAGGATGGTGCCACCCGTCTCGTGGACGTAGGTCCAGACGCGTTCGACGAACGCCTCCCGTCCGAGGTCCTGCCGCCGCTTGCCCTCCTTGCCGATCAGCCGTTCCACCACGTTCTGCGTGGCGATCCCGGCGTGGTCGGTGCCGGGCAGCCAGAGGGTGGGGCGGCCGCGCATGCGCTCGAAGCGGATGAGGACGTCCTGGATCGTGTTGTTGAGGCCGTGCCCCATGTGGAGCCGGTCGGTCACGTTGGGTGGCGGAATGACAATGACGTAGGGCTCGGCCCCGGGCCGGTCGGCCGGGGCGAACACGCCGCTCTCGAGCCAGCGCCGGTACACGCCCGGCTCGACGGCGGCTGGATCGAATTGGGGGGCGAGCTGCCGGGGGTCGGTCACGGGCGACAGGCGGTCAGACCGGCCGCGCCGGCTGACCCGACGGGGCAGGACCTTCACGGCGCGTCATGATCCGGTTCACCACCACCTCCACACCGGCCACCGACCGGGCGACGTCGCCCGCGATCCGGCGCAGCGTGGCGTCGTTGACAACCCCGGTCAGCTCGACCAGCCCCGGCTCGACGGCCTGGACGTGCACATCGAGGTCGCTGGTGGCTTCGTCCTCGCGGAGCGCCGTGAGCACGGCCTGCTCGACGGCTTCCGGTCGGGGCGTTGCCGGCGTGCGGCCGAGGCGCCCGATGGTCTCCCGCACCTTTCGGCCGTGGACGGCGTCCACGCCGCCAAGCACCATGCCGGCCACCACGCCGAGCGTGAAGGCCGCCACTGCCGTGACCGTGATGCCGAGCGCGCTGCCGCCGCGCGAGCCGTCGTCCCTCACCCCGCCTGTCCTTTCTGCCCGTTCCTGCCCTTCCTGCCCTGTCTGCCCTTCTCCCCGAGTAGCATCCCCTCACGGGGCCAACTACAATTCCTGCTCGAATCTACGAAGAATGCCCAAAGGTCGAAGGCAAATCAACGGACGTGGGATGACGGCGCCGACCATCACCATCACCTTGCCGGACGGAAGCACGCGCGCGGTGCCCGCGGGCACGACCGCGCTGGCCATCGCCGAGAGCATCGGACCGCGCCTGGCAAAGGCCGCGATCGCCGCCCGGGTGGATGGCCAGGTCTGGGACCTGGCCCGGCCCATCCGCCGGGATGCGACCGTCGCGATCCTCACGGAGAAGGACGCAGCGGCCCTGGACGTGCTGCGCCATTCGGCCGCCCATGTCCTGGCCACGGCGGTCCGGCAGCTGTTTCCCGAGGCGCATATCGGCTTCGGGCCGGCCATCGAGGACGGCTTCTACTACGACTTCGAGGTGCCCCGGCCGTTCACACCGGACGATCTGGCCGCGATCGAGGCCAGAATGGCCCAAGTCGTGGCCGCCGACCACCCGTTCGTCCGCGAGGAGGTGGACCGCGCGGGCGCCGAACAGCGTTTCCGGGACGATCCTCTCAAGCTGGAGCGGCTGGCCGAGCTGGGTGACGGCGAGACCATCTCGGTCTACACCGACGGCGCGTTCCTGGACCTGTGCCGCGGTCCCCACCTGCGGAGCACCGGCGCCCTGAAGCACTTCAAGCTGCTGCACGCGGCCGGGGCGTACTGGCGGGGCGACGAGCGCCGCCAGATGCTGCAGCGCATCTACGGCACGGCGTGGTTCAGCCGCCAGGATCTCGAGGCGTACCTCGCGCGGCTCGAGGAGGCCCGCAAGCGCGATCACCGGGTGCTCGGCAAGCAGCTCGACCTGTTTTCGATCCAGGAAGCCGTGGGGCCCGGACTCGTGTTCTGGCACCCGCGGGGCGCCGTCATCAAGTGGCTGCTCTCGCGCCTCGTGGAAGACGACAACGTCGCCAAGGGCTACGAGCTGGTCTACACCCCCAACATCACCCGCGAGGAGCTGTTCGAGATCTCGGGCCACCTGCCGCACTACGCGGAGAACCAGTATCCCCCCATGGCGGCGGGAGCGGGGGAGGCCGAGGATGTCCGGTATCGGGTGAAGCCCATGAATTGCCCGATGCACGCGCTCGTCTACAAGAGCCGGCAGCGGAGCTTCCGCGACCTTCCACTCCGGCTCTCGGAAGTGGCGAACGTCTATCGGAACGAAAAGTCCGGCACGCTGCACGGCATGCTGCGGGTGCGCGGGCTGTGCATGGACGACGCGCACATCTTCTGCACCCTGGAGCAGGCCGAGGACGAGATCTTCCTGTGCCTCGACCAGGTGCATCGGCTGGTGCACCAGACGTTCGGGCTCGAGATCGAGTTCGAGGTGTCCACCCGGCCGGCGGTGAAGCTGGGGGACGACGACGCATGGGAGCGTGCCGAGCAGATCCTCCAGCACGCCCTCGAGCGCCGGGGCATTCCCTTCGAGATCGACGCGGGGGGCGGGGCGTTCTACGGTCCCAAGATCGACGTCAAGTTCAAAGACGCGATTGGCCGGACGTGGCAGGGGCCCACCATCCAGCTCGACTTCCAGCTGCCCGAACGGTTCGAGCTCGAGTACACCGGGCCCGACAACCATCCCCACCGGCCGGTGATGATCCACCGCGCCATCTGGGGCACGCTCGAGCGGTTCGTGGGCTGCCTGATCGAGCATTTCGCCGGCGCGTTCCCGCTCTGGCTGTCGCCCATTCAGGTGCGGGTGCTCCCCATTACGGACGACCAGGGGGAGGCGGCGCGCGCGCTGTGCAGCCGCTACCGGGCGGCGGGCATCCGGGCGGAGGTGGACGACCGCAACGACACGCTCAACTACCGGATCCGGGACGCCGAGCTGCTCAAAGTCCCCTACATGGCCGTGATCGGGCAGCGCGAGGTGGAGCAGGGCACCGTGGCGGTGCGCGCGCGCGGCGCGGGACGGAAGCAGGAGATCATGGCCGCGGACGCGTTCCTGGATCGGCTGCGCGCGGAGATCGCCAACCGAACGCTCGTTCTCGGCGCCTCCGCTTGAGAGGGGCGGGACCCCACCGTAGCTTGTGCGTGGTCGATGTGTCCGGCGGCGCGCGAGCCGCGCCCCGGTGGTGATCACGCCTGCGCCGCGAGCCCGCTCGTGTCCGATACCAGCCGCATTCCCGTCATCGTTGCCGCCACCCGTACCCCCATCGGGCGGTTCCTGGGCGGCCTCAGCCCCTTTACCGCGCCCCAGCTGGGCGCGATCGCCGTGAAGGAAGCCGTCCGCCGCGCCGGCGTCGACGTCGGCGTGATCGACGAAGTCATCATGGGCCATGTCGTGCAGGGGGGCGCGGGCCAGGCCCCGGCCCGGCAAGCGGCAATCGCGGGGGGGCTGCCAGGCACCGTTCCCGCCGTGACCATCAACAAGGTCTGCGGGTCCGGCCTCAAGGCGGTCATGCTGGCCGCGCAGGCCATCAAGGCCGGCGACGCCCAGTGCGTCGTGGCGGGCGGCATGGAGTCCATGTCGTCCGTGCCTTTCTATCTGTATGGCATCCGCGAGGGCGTGAAGTTCGGCAACCAGAACCTGGTGGACGGGGTCGTCCACGACGGCCTCTGGTGCGCGTTCGGCAACTGCCACATGGGCAGCCACGCCGAGTACACCGCCACCAAGGCCGGCGTCACCCGGGAGGAGCAGGATCGGTTCTCCCTGGCGAGCCACCAGAAGGCCATTGCCGCGATGGACGCGGGCAAGTTCAAGGCGGAAATCGTCCCGGTCGAGATCGTGGGGAAGAAGGGGACGACCGTGGTGGATACCGACGAGCCGCCGCGGCGTGAGACCACGCTCGAGGCCCTGGCCAGGCTCAGGCCGGCGTTCGAGAAGACCGGGACCGTGACGGCCGGCAACGCCCCGGGACTCAACGACGGCGCGTCGGCGGTGGTCGTGACCTCCGAGGCCTTCGCGAAGGCCCACGGCCTCGAGGTGCTGGCCCGGATCACGGCGTATGCGACGGGCGGCGGGGAGCCGAAGGAGCTGTTCTTCGCGCCCATCGTCGCGGTCCAGAACCTCATGCAGAAGGCCGGCACGACGATCGGCGCCTACGACCTGATCGAGGCCAACGAGGCGTTTGCGGTCCAGGCACTTGCCGACGGCACGGGCCTGGGGTGGGACTGGGACCGCGTGAACGTACACGGCGGCGCCGTCGCTCTCGGGCATCCCATCGGCGCCAGCGGGGCCCGCATCCTCACGACCCTGCTGTACGCCATGGCCGACCGGGGCAAACGGACCGGCCTTGCAACCCTGTGTCTTGGGGGCGGCAACGCCGTGGCCCTGAGTGTGGAGCGCGTATGACCGAAGCCGCCCGGACCGCCGAGCACCTCGCCGCGCCAACCCTGATCCTGCGCCGCGTGACCGCCGTGGTGGCGGGCGCGCTCCTGGTGGCCCTCGGCGCCCAGATGAGTGTCCCGCTGCCGGGAACGCCGGTGCCGGTGACGTTCCAGGTGCCGGCGGCGCTCGTCGTGGGTGCGCTCCTCGGCCCCGGGCTCGGGGCGGCGAGCCTCGCCGCGTATCTGGTGCTCGGTGCCGCGGGCCTGCCGGTGTTCGCGCCGTTCGGCGTGCCGGGGCTCGCGCGGCTGTTCGGTCCCACGGGTGGATATCTCCTGGCGCTGCCGCTTGGCGCCGCGATCGCCGGCGCGCTTGCCTACCCGGGGCGGCGCTGGTGGCAGGCGGGGTTGGGACTGTTGGGTGGGCTCGCGGTGATCCATCTCGGCGGCATCGCGCAGCTCGCGGTCCTCGGAGGTGATGTCGGGATCGCGTGGCGCGTGGGCTCCCGGCCGTTCCTGGCCGGAGACATCGCGAAGCTCATCCTGGTTGGACTGGTGGTGGCCCGGTTCCGCGGCCCGATGCATCGCGCGCTCCGCTGAGGGCGCGCGAATCGTATCGGGCCCGCGCGGTCGCCCTCGGTGGGGCCGTGCTGGCGGTGGGTGCGTTCTACGCGCTCTATGCCGCGGCGGCCATGGCCGTGGACGGGGCCCAGGGCCTGATCGCCCGGCCGGGCAGCTGGTGGAGAACGGCCGGACGGGGGCTGCTGGGGCTGTCGCTGCCGCCGCTGGTGGCGGCCGGACTCGTATACGGCGGGATCACCTGGGTGGCCCGCCTGCGGCCCGCCGCGTGGGGTGTGCGCCCGGCCCCGGAATCGCTCCGGGGGGCGGCGCGCGGCCTGGTGTGGGGGATCGGGCTGGCGGTGGTGACGGTCGTGCTGTGCCTGGCGGGCGGTGCCAAGGTGCTGGTTCAGCCGGCGCCACATGAATCGTACTGGGCGGTGGTGGCGCCGCTTGCCGTGGGGCTGGTGCTGGCGGCCGTGCTGGAGGAGCTGCTGTTTCGCGGCTTTCCGCTCGCGCGGCTCGCGGATGGTGTGGGACCGATCGTGGCGAGCGTGATGCTGACCGTGGGCTTCGTGGCCGCGCACGGCGCCAACCCGTCGGTGTCCGGCGTCGGACTCGCGAACATCGGTCTGGCGTCGCTGCTGCTCTCCGCGGCGTTCTTCGCGCGCGGAGGGCTGGCCACCGCGGTCGGGCTGCATCTGGGCTGGAATGCCGGCCTGGTGCTGGGCGCCGACGCGCCGGTGTCGGGGCTGCGGTTCGGCCTCCCGGCGCTGGAATTCACGCCCGGTCCGAGGCCGTGGTGGACGGGGGGCACGTTCGGGCCCGAGGGTGGCCTCGCGGCAACGCTGGTTCTGGGGGCTGCGCTTGCCTGGTGGGTGCGCGCGGGCGCGGCCGGATGGCAACAACGGGGGAGTGAGGAGGGGGTATGACGACGGTGGCCGTGGTCGGGGCCGGCACGATGGGAAACGGCATCGCCCACGTCTTCGCGCAGCACGGACATCCCGTCACACTGATCGACGTGGACCGCGCCCAGCTCGACCGGGCGCTGAAGACCATCCGCGGCAACATGGACCGGCAGATCAAGAAGGGGACACTGACGGACGCGGACCGCGACGCGGCGCTCGGCCGCATTCGCCCGGACAGCGCGCTCGCGGCGGCGCGCGGCGCGGACCTCGTGGTCGAGGCGGCGAGCGAGAATGCGGGGATCAAGTTCGAGATCTTCCGGGCGCTCGACGCCGCGGCGGGTCCGGGGACGATCCTCGCCTCGAACACTTCGTCCATCTCGATCACCGAGCTCGCCGCACAGACGGGCCGGGCGGACCGCGTGATCGGCATGCACTTCATGAACCCCGTGCCCGTCATGCAGCTCGTCGAAGTGATCCGGGGTCTCGCGACCTCGGACGGCACGACGCAGACGGTCATGGAGCTCGCCCGCGCCCTCGGCAAGACGCCCGTCGAGGCGAACGACTATCCGGGCTTCGTCTCGAATCGCGTGCTCATGCCGATGATCAACGAGGCGATCTTCTGCGTGATGGAGGGCGTGGCCGAGCCCGAGGCGGTGGACACCGTCATGAAGCTCGGGATGAATCACCCGCTGGGCCCACTCGCGCTCGCCGACCTGATCGGCCTGGACGTGTGCCTCGCGATTCTGGAGGTCTTGCACCGCGGGCTGGGCGACGACAAGTATCGGCCGTGCCCGCTGCTGCGCAAGATGGTGGCCGCCGGCCGGCTGGGCCGGAAGAGCGGCCGCGGCTTCTACGACTACAACAAGTGAGCGACCTGTGGGCATGAAGCGGAAGGTCCCGATCAGGCACGCGCCGGCCGCGAAGGCCGGCAAGGTCGGCATCGCGCCGGCGGGCACCGCGCACTCCACCGACGTGTTCGAGCAGCTCGCGGTGTACCGGCACGAGCAGGTGAGCTACTGGTACGATCCGATGTCGGGGTACCGCGGGATCATCGCGATCCACAACCCGGCGCTGGGGCCCGCGCTGGGCGGCACCCGGTTCTGGCACTACGTCAGCGAGGCGGAGGCGCTCTATGACGTGCTGCGCCTGTCGCGCGGCATGACGTACAAGGCGGCGGTCGCGGGCCTCAACCTGGGCGGCGGCAAGGCCGTGGTCA
>DAINBS010000074.1:0-11006 GCA_036732805.1 Gemmatimonadales bacterium
TTTCCACATTCGCGCGGTAGCATCGGGGGCCCTTGTCGCACCCCCACCTGTGTCAGCAGCCGCGGATGGATCTCTCACCTAAAGAAGCGTGGTCGCGCCTGCTGTCCGAAGCGCGCCGCGAGTTTCCGGATGCATCCGTGCGCACCTGGCTCGAGCCTGCGCAGCCTATCTCCTTGGCCGACGGGAGGTTGGTGGTTGCCGCGCCGGACCAGTTCGCCGTGGAGTGGAACGTCTCGAAGCACGCGGGACCCCTGGGCCGGCTCGCCAATTCACTCTTCGGCGAGCCGCTCGAAGTCGTGTTCCAGGTGCAGGAGGAGCGCGCCACCCGCCCGCAGATGGACTTCTTCGTTCCGTCGGGCAACGCGGATTCCCCCGAGACGATCAGTCGGAAGGCGACCCCGCTCAACGACCGGTATCTCTTTGAGACGTTCGTGATCGGGAAATCCAACGAGCTGGCCGCCGCGGCCGCGCATGCCGTCGCCGAGGCGCCCGGCAAGACCTACAACCCCCTGTTCATCTACGGCGCCACCGGTCTGGGCAAGACGCACCTGATGCAGGCCATTGCCCACGCCGTGATCGTGCGCCACCCGGAAACGCGCGTCGCCTACATGGGTGCCGAGCAGTTCATCAACGAGGTGATCGAGGGCATCCACGGCCGCAACATGCCCGAGTTCCGCAAGCAGTACCGGAGCGAGATGGACATGTTCCTCGTGGACGACGTGCACTTCCTGGAAGGCAAGGAGATGACCCAGGAGGAGTTCTTCCACACCTTCAATGCCCTCCACGAAGCCGGCAAGCAGATCGTCCTGACGTCCGATCGGCCGCCGAAGGAGATCCCGGGCCTCGAGTCGCGGCTGGTCAGCCGCTTCGAATGGGGCATGGTGGCGGACATCGGCCAACCGGACCTCGAGCACCGGATCGCGATCCTCCGCAAGAAGGCCGAGCAGGACCACCTGGAGCTCACCATCCCGGACGACGTGCTGCGCTTCATCGCGGAGCACGTCCGCAGCTCGGTGCGCGAGCTCGAAGGCTGCATCATCAAGCTCCTGCTCTACGCCTCGCTCAAGCACCGGGAAATCTCGATCGAGTTGGCCCGCGACGCGCTGTCCGACAAGATCCGACAGGCGGATGCCGCCGCGGAGGGGCTCCGGTCCGTCCCGAGCGTCGCGCGCGTGCAGGAGGTCGTTGCCCGCCGCTGGGGCGTGACGCCGGAAGGCCTGCGCTCGAAGGCCCGCACGAAGTCACTCACGGTGCCGCGCCAGGTCGCGATGTTCCTGGCGCGTAACCTGCTCGGCATGCAGCTGGTCGAGATCGGCCATGCCTTCGGCGGGCGGGACCACTCGACCGTCATCCACAGCCTGGGCAAGGTCGAGCGTGACATGGCGCAGGACCGCCAGTTCCGGGACCGCGTGGAAATGGCCCGGCGGGAGCTGTCAGCGCCATGAACATTTCACCCACAGTCGTGTGGGGTGTATGTGATCAGTGGAGTGAATTGGGGATGTTTACACCGGCAGTCCACAACCGTCCACGTGCTTTCCGCATGGATGGGAACGCCGGAACCGATATACAGTAACGAGATACGGCAGACTTCAAGTTTTCCAGACCCTCTACTACGGCTACTAGAATAACTCTCTAGTTACTAGTTGTAGTTTATCTATCCACTCTGGCAAGGGACGCCATGAAGTTCACGATCACGCGGGAACGGCTACAGGAGGGACTCCTGGCGGTGGCGAATGCCGTCCCCTCCAAGACCACGCTTCCGGTGCTGTCGAACATCCTGGTCGAGGCAGTGGATGGCGGGATCCGGCTCTCCGGCACCGACCTGGACATTGCTGTCAGCACGGTGGTGCCGGCGGAAGTCGATACGCAGGGTGCCGTGACGCTCCCAGCCCGGAAGCTCGTGGAGATCGTCCGGGAACTGCCAAGTGCGGCGATCCGGATCGCTGCCGCCAGTGAGCAGCGCGTGAACCTCGAGTGCGGGCGCTCCCGGTTCAAGCTGCTGGGTATTCCGCGTGATGAGTTCCCCACGTTCCCCGTAGTGAAGTTTGATGGCGCCTGGACCGTAACGTCCGCCGACCTCCAGAAGCTCATCAGCCATGTCGCCTTCGCAGCCTCCACGGAGGAGAGTCGGCCGATCTTGAATGGTGTGCTCTGGGAGCTCCGCAAAGACCAGATGCGGATGGTGGCGACCAACGGGCACCGGCTGGCACGGATGGACGTCGCCGTGACCGGACGAGGCGAGACGAGCGACTTCATCGTGCCCCCGAAGGCGCTGGACCAGGTGCGGCGCCTGTTCGGTGCGGCCGACGAAGTGGAAATCGCGCGGAGCGAGAATCACCTCGGCTTCCGCGCCGGGCAGACCTATGTCTTCACCCGTCTCATCGAGGGCCCGTATCCCAATTACGATCAGGTCATTCCCCGCGACAACGACCGCATTGCCGTGCTCGACAAGCAGGCCCTGGCATCGACCCTGCGCCGGGTGGGGGTCGTTGCGAGCGATCAGACCCACCGCGTCCGCCTTGGCTTCGGGGCTGGGACGCTGAAGTTCACCGTGAGCACGCCGGACCTTGGCGAGGCCCACGACGAGATGGCGGTGACCTACGACGGAGAACCGATCGAGATCGGGTTTAACGCGAACTACCTGCTCGAGATCCTGAAGTTCATGCCCACCGATGAAGTGCGGGTCACCATGAAGGCTCCCGAGCGTGCCGCGACCCTGGAGCCGGCCGGCTGGGACGACCCGGCGTCGTACCTCTGCCTGGTGATGCCTCTGCGGCTGGTGGACTGATCCCGGCGGAGCAGGCCCCTACCGAAAGCGCTTCCCAGCCTCCAGGACCGCGCTGAGGTCGCTCAGCGTGCTCGTTCCGTCCCGGTGCCGCCCTCCCGCCACCACCGCCGCATGGGAGGCGCCACCGAACGAGAGTCCGAGCAGCAGGTGTCCGTCGCCGAACTCGTCATCGAGCGCGAGCACGCCCTGGAACGCAACCGGGAACCGGCTCCCAAGGTGGACCTGGATGCCGCCGCGGTAGGCCATGAGCACGCCGCCGTCCATGTCGTGGTAGCCCCGAGCCTCCAGATCGATGCCCAGCACGCCCTGCAGGGCGGTCCAATTGACGCCCGCAGTGCCGCCGAATCGCAGGGCTGAGTCGCGCACGACCGGCTGGCCGATGTTCTCGACGGCCACGGCGAGCGTGAGGCTCGGCGCGAGCCGGTACCAGACGCCAAGATCCACGGCCCGCTGCGTTTCGGGGCCGCTGTACAGGTTGACGCCGGCGCCGATCGCGAGGCTCCCCAGCCGTCGGCCGAACCCGAGCCGCCAGGTGTTCCCCGCGGCATCGCCCGGGAAGAGGTCACGCCGGAATCCGAACCCCAGGCCACGGCTGTTGAACCCGATCGTGAACTGGGAAAACGGATAGTCGCCCGCGGGATCCCGCTCGATGAGCCCCTCGAGCATGATCGACGCTTCGTCCACCGTCCCCTGGGCCGCGAGGTTCACCCAGAGGGCCCGGGCTCCCCAGGTGGATGCCCCGAACAGGTAGTCGGCGGAGCGGGCCCCACGGAACTGCGCCGCCGCCGGTGAAGCGATCAGGGAGGCAGCCAGGAGCCAGAGCGGCGTGCGCGTCATGGAGTCACTCGTCGAAGGGTGTCTGTTCGGGTCTGCACGATTGGAATGATCAGGCCGGTGCCGCCTACCTCGATGTCGGCGCGCAGGGTGTCTGTGCATACCGCGAGGACGACCGCGCCGGCGGGGTCGAGCAGGTGTCGGGTGTGGTTCGCGCCCTCACCGTGCAGGATGATCCACGCACCGGTCGGATCGCCTTCGCCGTCGAGGGTGTACGTGGCACTGCGCCGCAGGGCGAGCACCGCGGTGCCGTCCTGCCGGTCCCATGCTTCCGCCTGGCTCGTTGCCTGCGACGTGACGGTCACGGGGAGACCCGCCGCGCGACCCGTCACGGCCGTCGTGTCGGTCCAGGAGGTTTCGGCGAGGGCGCCCCCCGGGGGAAGGACCGGCAGCAGCTCGTGAAGACTCAGGGTGAGCTGGTCGAGCAGCTCGTGCGGGGCGGTATCCCCGCTCCGGATGAAACGGCTCCCGCGGGACCCGAGATGGCCGGTGATGCGGGCCCCGCTGGCGGCGGCCGCGGCACCCATGCCGCCGGCGTCGCCCTCGAGGGTCACCGACTCGACGAGCACCTCCGCGGCGAGCCCGGAGTCCGTACCGGTCAGTGACACCGCGAGCACGAGCCGGGTGGTGGCAGTGGTGATGATCGTCTGGCCATGAACGGTCTGTTGAACGCGCCTGTGGTCGGTGAGGGCGTAGCGCAGCGTTCCCGCGGACAACGCGACCGCCGGAGGCGGCTCGGGATCCGGCGGGATGGCGGGCCGGCAGGCGGCCAGAACGAGCAGCGGGAACGAGCGAAGGCGCATGCGGACCGAGGTGGAGGAGAGCAGGGTGGGGCTGTAAGCCGAGTTCTGTGGACCCGTTGCCGGGCCGACGGTCATCTCTCTCGGATGTCGGTCACCCGACACCTCTAGCGGCCTACCCGCGGCTCAGGCGGTCCGGGCCGGACCATCGCCGCTTATTTGGCCTTGCTCCGACTGGGGGTTACCGTGCCGCGCACTGTTACCAGGCGCGCGGTGGGCTCTTACCCCACCGTTTCACCCTTACCTGCGAACAGGCGGTCTGTTCTCTGTGGCCCTGTCCGTCGCCTTGCGGCGCCCAGGCGTTACCTGGCAGTCTGCCCTGTGGAGCTCGGACTTTCCTCGGTCGCCACTCGCGTGGCGGCCGCGACCATCCGCCCCACCCGTCTCCGTCCGGAAGATACCCCGGCCGTGTCGGTGGGGACACCCGGCGATGAATCGCGCGTCCCTGGCGGCGTTTCGACAGGGGTGTTGGGCCGGGCCATGCCGGCTTGAGCGCGCGTTGACCCGGTGTTGGTGGATTGGGCGCCACCGCCGGGAGGCACCCATGCTGGTCCGCGAAGCCCACCCCACCGTCGCTACCGTCGTCGATCCGCGCGACCGGCCGCGACTGGACGCAGCCGCCGGCGGACGCTTCCGGACCATTCACGCCGAGTCGGTGGCGGACGCGATTCGTGCGGTGCGGGAGCGGCCCGTGCAGGCCGTGCTCGTGTCGCCGAGCCATGTGCCGGAGGAACAGGTACCGTGGGTGGCGGCGCTGGTGCGGAGCTACCCGGGCGTCCAGACGGTGGCGGTCGTCTCGCGCCACGATGCGGACTCCGCGGAACGGCTCCTCGCATTCGGCGCTTCGGGCGTCAAGACCCTGCTCGATCTCAGCAGGCGTGAGGGATGGACCGAGCTGCGCGACGCGCTGTGCCATCCGACGTCGCCCACCGCCGCAGCCATCCTGGGACGCGTCATGCCGGACCTGGCGGAGACGCCGGCCGATTGCCGGCTCTGCTTCGAGACCCTGATCCGCGTGGCACCCGGCACTCCCACCGTCCGGGCGCTGTGCCGGCGCTACGGCCTGCGCCAGTCGTCCTTCGTGTCGCGCTTCTTCCGCGCCGGGTTGCCGTCACCCAAGTGCTACCTGGCCTCGCTCCGGCTCGTGTACGTCGCGGCGATGCTGCAAACCCGCGGCCTGTCGGTGGCGGACGCGTCGTACCAGCTGGAGTACTCGTCGCCGCAGAGCTTCGGCCGTCACCTCAAGGCGGCCACCGGTCTCACGGCCGGCGAGTTCCGTCGCTCGATGCCGTTTCCGCGGGCGCTCGATGGGTTCCACCAACGGATGATCGTTCCCTACCGGACGGTCCTGCGTGCCTTTCGTCCCCTCGAACCCAAGGGGCATGCGGCATCCGGACCCGGCGTGACGGGCCGTGCGGTAGGGAACGGCCGCTTCAGTCGATGAGGTCGGCGAGGCGTACGAGAGAGCGAACGGGAACGCCGCTGCCCAGCAGTGCTTCGCGGCCACCCTCTTCACGATCCACCACGGCGAGCACGCCGAGGACGACCCCGCCGCCGGCCTGGACGGCTTCGATGGCCCGGAGCGCCGACCCGCCGGTCGTGATCACGTCCTCCACCACCACCACCGCGGCGCCCTCGTGGAACGGGCCCTCGATGCGCCGGCCGGTTCCGTGGCCCTTGGCTTCCTTGCGGACCGTGAAGCCGTTGATGGCGGGCGGATCGCGGTCGCTCGCGGCCGCGATGGCGTAGGCGACCGGGTCCGCTCCCAGCGTGAGCCCACCCACGAGCTCCGGTGCCCAGCCGGCCGCACGCAGCTCCCGGAGGCCGAGGGCGCCGACGAGCGAGAGCCCGCGGGCCGACATGGTGGTGGGCCGGGCATCCACGTAGTAGCTGGACTCGCGGCCGGACGAGAGCGTGAACGTCCCCCGGCGAAACGAACGGGTCCGCAGCAGAGCGACCAGCTCCGCACGGGCCGCGTCGGTCATGTGCCCCGCTTGCGACCGAAGAGCGACCGGATGCCGCCCAGCAGCCCTCCCCCGGCCGGGCCCTCGGCCTCCGGCGAGGATCCGGGGGCGGCCGGGCCCGCGGCCGCGGCCCGGCGCAGATCGTCGCCAAACGCCTGCACCGTGGGGTGTCGCTGATCCGGCTCGCGTGAGAGGCTCCGTCCCACGACCGCCTCGATGGCCGGCGAGAGCTTGGCCCCCACGGCGGTTTCCCGCAGCGAGCGCGGCGGCTGCGTCAGCAGCTGCTGGAAGATCTCCCGGGGCGAGCGGCCGCCGTACGGGTGCTCCCCAGTCATGAGGTAGAACGCGATCGTGGCGAGGCTGTAGATGTCGGCCGGCTCGCCCACCAGCGCGCCCGAGAGCGCCTCCGGCGCCACGTAGTTCAGGCTGCCGACGAAGAACCCCGTCCTGGTGAGCCGGTCCTCGGCGGGCTCCTGCTGATCGCGGGCAATCCCGAAATCGAGCAGCTTCGCCGTCCGCGTGCCCGCGTCGAACATGATGTTCTCGGGCTTCAGATCGCGATGGACGATGCCCTCCGCGTGCGCGACCGAGAGGGCGCCGGCGAGCTGGTTGACGATGTCGGCCACCACCGCAGGATCGAGGGTCCCGACCCGCTGGACGTAGCTGGCCAGCGGCTCGCCCTTTGCCCACTCGAGCGCGAGGTAATGCAGACCGTCCACCTCCCCGAAGTCGTAGGTCGCGACGACATTCGGGTGGCGCACCCGCGAACCGTAGTCCGCCTCGCGGAGGAAGCGCTTTACCGCCGTCTTGTCCGTGCGCATGCGCTGGCGGAGGATCTTCACCGCGCACTGGCCGCGCTCTGCGTGCTCGGCGCGGTATACCGTGGCCGTCCCCCCCTCCCCGATCCGCTCGAGGAGGCGGTACGACGCGATGGTGCGGCCGGCGAGGTTCTCGGTGGAGGGCATCGTTGCGGGTGAAAGTACGACGCGTACTTGAACTCCGGCAAGGCGCACCGTTAGATACGGCATATGAGCGTCGGGCGGATTGCGGGGTGGATGGTGCTTGTCACCGTCCTGGTCGCCGCCACGGGGTGCCAGTGGCAGCGCGTCGGCAGTGACACCGAACCGGACCCCTCGGTCGTGGTGCCGCAGCTCTTCGATCCCACCGGCCTGTACACCCGCATGGGCTTCCTCGCCAGCGGACCGCCCGTGCCGTACGTCGCAACCCTCCGCTGCTTCGCCACCGACCGGTCCGACACCACCCTTGCCGTGTTCGGCCTCTCGATGGCGAACAACGCACTCGGGTTTCGCCTCGAGGGCGACGCCTTCGAGGCACGCTACACCGTCGAGGTGTCCGTGCGCCGGGGGGGCACCGTCCTGGCGAGGATGAGTTCCGAGGAGCGCGTGCGCGTTGCCTCGCGGGAAGAGGCCCGCCGCGCGGACGAGAGCATCATCTTCCAGGAGCTGCTCCGCCTCGCCCCCGGCACCTACGACGTGGTCGTCTCGGTGCGTGACGAGATGTCGGGCGCGGTGGGCCGGGTCGAACGGAGCATGGCGGTCCAGCGTTTCCTCCTCTCCGGGCTCGCCCCGCCCGTTCCGGTCTATCGCGTGGCCGGACGTGCGCACCGCGGCGACGCGCCGCCGATTCTGCTGAACCCCCGGGCCACGGTCCCGTTCGGCCTCGACACGCTCCGCGTGTACCTCGAGGCGTACGGGGCGGCGCCGGGCGCGCCGGCCCAGTTCACGCTCCTGGGGCCCACCGGTGACGTGGTGTTGCGACGCGAGGCCGCGGTGGCCGGCGACGCCTCCCTGGCGTGGACGTCCGTGGCGTTCGCGCCCGACGAACTCCCGGTCGGCGAGCTCCAGCTGCTGGCGTCGGTTCGCGGGTTGGCGGACACGGTCACCCTACGCGCGCTCGTCAGTTTCTCCGAGCAGTGGGCCATCACGAACTTCGAGGAGATCCTGACGCTCCTGCGGTTCTTCGGGCAGGACCGGGCGATCGCGGAGATGCGCGCCGCGGCCCCCGCCCAGCGGTCGGACCTGTGGCGGGCGTTCTGGCGCGCGACCGACCCCAATCCCGTGACGCCGCAGAACGAGGCGCTCGACCTGTACTTCCACCGCGTGCAGGAAGCCAACGAGCGGTTCCGGGAGGCGGGCGACCCCGGGTGGCAGACCGAGCGCGGGGAGGTGTTCGTCACGCTGGGCGAGCCGGACGAGGTCTTCGATCAGAGTTCGGACCTTCAGGGCACCGTGCGGATCATCCGGTGGAACTACCTCGGGGAGCGCCTGACCCTCGACTTCGTGGACGACACGGGATTCGGGCGCTTCCGCCTGACCCCGTCGTCGCGGGCCGAGTACCAGCGCGTGCTCAGCATGATACGGAGTCGCGGCTGATCCCCCACCGCGCTCGACGCACGGGTCGTCTCGCGCTGCTTCTTGCCCTCGCACCCGGCGCGGTGCTCTGGCCGCAGGAGGGCGACACCTCCCGCGCCGCCGCTCACCGCGGTCCGTGGCACCTGGCGACGGCGCCGATGGACTCCCTCGCCGACCCTGCGGCGGTCGCGAGCCTGATTACCGCCGCGCTCACCGTCGGGAACTCGGAACGTGCGACCGCGGTCCTCGACCGCTACGGTGACCGGCTCGACCCGTCGGAACGCCTGTACCTCGCCGGGGCAATCGCCGAGGCGGACGGGCGGTGGCACGTCGCGGCCCAGGCGTTCGGCGCGGCGGCCCGCCTGCGGCCGGAGGTGGCACGCGGGGTCCTCCATGCCCGCGCCGCGCTGGCGTTCGAGCGCGCCGGGTCGTTCGATTCGGCCCAGGTGGCGTACGAGCGGGCCCGGAGCGGGTTGCCGCTCCTCGCGGGGTGGCTCGTGGTGCGGGAGGCGCGCCTGGCGCGCGACGTCACCGTGGCGGAGAGCCTGCTCACCGGCGCGGCCCCGGAAGCATGGGCGCTCGCGCTGGAGGTCCGCGCCCATCACCGGCTGCTCGAGGGGAATCCCGCGGCGGCCGAAGCGCTGCTCGAGGCCGCGGGGCTGAGCGGTCAGGGGGCCCAACTCGCACTGGCCCGGGCGGACACGGCCACCGCGCTCCGCCTGGCGGGCGTGGCACTGCGGGGTTCGGACACCGCCGAAGTGCGCCGCGCGGTGGTGCTCCTCCAGGAACAGGTCCCCCCGCATGTCCCGTCCCTCGCCCTCGCGGCGGCCCGGGGGGTGGCGCAGTTGGGCGGCTCCCGCCAGGCGGTGGAGTGGGCCCAGCTCGCTGTCACGCTCGGCGACAGTACGCCCGCCACGTTCGTACAGCTCGGCGAACGGCTCGAAGCGGCCGGTCGCCGGCGCGAGGCGCTGGCCTGGTACGGCCGGGCGGGCAGCGCGGGGATCGTGGCGCATGCGCGGGCGCGTCTCCGGCTCGGGGACCGCGGCGGGGCGGCGGTGCTGCGTCGGTACGCCGCGGACCATCCCGACTCACCGATGGCGCCGATGGCGCTGTTCGCCGCGGCGGACGCGCTGGGCAGCGACAGTCTGCTTCGCGAAGTTGCCCGCCGCTGGCCGCGCGACGCGGTGGCGTCGCGCGCGCGCATGCGCTTGGCCTTCCGATACCTCGGCCTGCGGGACTCCGCGCGGGCCGAGCCCCTGCTCGAGGACGAGGTGGCGAATCGGGGAGCTGCCGCCATGCGCGCGCGGTACCTGCGCGCCCGCGTCCTGTTGTCCCGCAAGGACCGAGGCGGTGCCAACGCGGAGTTCGTGGTCCTGGCCGCCGAGGACTCGCTCGGGTACTACGGACTGCTGGCCCGGCGGGCGGCGGAACTCCCGCCGCCGGTCATCGCGCCCCCGGCCCCGGCGCGGCCGGACAGCGGCGCGGCGCGGCGCATCGCTCAGCTTGCGCTCCTCGACTCCCTCGGGCTCGTCCGGGAAGCCGACGTGATGGTGCGTGCCCTCGTGTCCGGAGAGTGGACCAACGTGGGCGCCATGCTGGATGCGGCGGACGGCCTCGTACGCGTGGGCCGCGCGAATCAGGCGGTCCGCCTGGGGTACCGCGCCGCGCGCGACCTCGGCCTGAACCACCCGCGGGTGCTGCGCGCGGTGTTTCCGTGGCCGCAGCGCGAGCTGGTCACGGCCGAGGCGGCAGCCTACGGTCTCGATCCGTACCTCGTGGCGGGTCTGATCCGCCAGGAGTCGTGGTTCCTTCCCACCGCCCGGTCGCGGGCCGGCGCGGTCGGGTACATGCAGCTCATGCCGGCCACCGCGCGGGAGGTGGCACGGCGGACGGGCGCGGAATGGTCGGATGCGTTCCTCACCGTTGCCGACGCGAACCTGCACGTCGGGTGCGCGCACCTCGCTGGGCTGTTGCGCCGCTACGCGAATGACGTCCCCAGCGCACTCGCGGCGTACAACGCGGGGGGAACGCCGGTGGACCGTTGGCGCCGGCGGCCGGGGGCTTCGGATCCCGCGCAGTTCGTCGAGTTGATCGGCTATCCCGAAACGCAGGAGTACGTGCGGAACGTGCTGCGGCATCGGGAGCTGTACCGTTGGCTGTATGGAGCGGAGGCGCGCTGACGCCGGACGGAGGTCGGCGCCTCCTGCACGCCGCCACCGCCGCCGTGGCGTTCGTCGGACTCGTGTCG
>DAINBS010000075.1:0-10947 GCA_036732805.1 Gemmatimonadales bacterium
CGCTCCGGCGTCAGCGCCGTCGACTCCCGATTCCGCCACTGCTACGCGTCCCGCCGCCGCGGAGCCGGTGCCGGAACGCGTACCGGCTGCCGTCGAGGCACCCCCGGCACCCGTCGTCGGCGACGTCCGCATCCTGGATGCACCGTCCGTGCTCCCCGAAGGGCAGACCACTCCGCTCGGCGTCCGGGTCTTCGACCAGCAGGGCCGCACCCTGCCGCGACAGGCCCGCTGGTCGTCGAGCGACCCCGCCGTGGCGGTGGTCGAAGCCGGTGGCTTGCTGCGGGCCCTGGCCGCGGGGAGCGTCACCATTACCGCCACCGTGGAGGGGCGCACGGCACGAGTCGCTGTCCAGGTGACGCCTGTCGTCGCGGAGGTGGTGGTCACGCCGGCCACCGGGGAAATGCGGCCCGGCGACGCCCTCGTGCTGTCGGCGTCGGCGCAGGGACGGGATGGGCGCGCGCTGGCCGACCGCCCCATCAGCTGGCGGTCGTCCGACGAGGGCGTCGCGGTGGTCTCCTCGGTGGGGCGCGTGACGGCGGTTGGCCTCGGATCCGTCGTGATCACCGCCACCAGCGATGCGCGGGCCGGGACCGCGCGGATCATCGTGTCGGCCCCGGCCGTGGCGTCGGCGCCGGCCGAGCCGCCGCCGCCCGCCGCGGCGACCCCCACTGCCCAGGAGCTGATCTCGAGGGTCGTGGATGCCTACGCCCGGGCGCTGGAGGCCAAGGACCTCGGGAGGGTGAAGGCCCTGCACCCGGGCATCAGCGCCGCGCTGGAACGCCGGACCCGCGAGGCACTCGAGGCCATGGAGGATCTGCGGGTGCGGCTGGTGCCGTCCGACATCACCGTCAACGGTTCACGCGCCCGGGCGCGCGTCACCGGGCAGTGGGTCTACCGCGGTGGCCAGCTCGACGTGAGCAACGTGTACGGCTTCGAGCGCCGCGGCGACGACTGGGTGATCGTCTCGATCGACTGAGCCCTCCGGCCGACGGTCGCCGGCCGTCCCCGTCCATCGTTCCCCCGCTCGCCGTCAGAACGTGTATTCCAGCCCAGCCGTCCAGGCGATCCCCGGCTGGAGGCCCGCCTTGTTGATCGGGATGAGGCCGTTCACGAGGATGACCATACCGCCGCGCACGGTGAACTTGGCCCCCACCGACATGTTCATCACATCCTGACGCCTGGTCGGGATGGAGGTCGCCGGATACGAGCGCGCGAATGGGGTGACGTAGTTGATCGGGCCGGGCAACGTGATCCGGTTGGTACCCAGCTGCCACTCGGAAATGAGGTCGGCCGCGACGGTCGCCCAGGGCGCCACCAGCGCATCGAAGCCGATCGTCGCCAGGATCGCGTCGTTCTGGAGGGTGTCGGTGCGGGCCGCATACCCTCCGTTGAAATGCGGAGAGAAGTTGCCAAACTGCGCGCCGACGATTCCCTGGGCGCGGATCGACGTCGAGCCGGTCCCCAGCAGATCAGCCTCGCGCCCGGTCGGCAGGCGGACGTCCGCGAGGATGGCAGCACCGAACTGGTCGCCCTGGCCCAGATTCACCTTGAGGCGCGCGGCGACATCCCCGATGCCCGATGCGGTCCCGCTCACCGAGGTCGAGGCCCGCAGGACCGGGTTCGCCGAGTCGCCGCTGAACCGGTGCACCGTCACCTGGCCGAACGGAGTGATCTGCCCAACGCTGCTGCCGGAGAGGGACGTCCGCACCAGGGGCACCGCCACGCCGATGTCCACGAAATCAAGGACGCCCCAGGTCGCGAAGACGGCGACCACCTGCTGCTGGATCGACAGGGCGATCTGGGTGGAGATCAGGTCATTCTCGAGTATCGGGTCCCCCAATCCGGTTGCGCCAACGTCCTGGTGCCCGAAGTTGAAGCGGAGATCGCCGATCGGGGCGCCGTTCAGGGACTGGAAGTCGATCCCGCTCACGTTGGCTCCGACGAAAAACCGATTGCGCCCCAGCGTCTGCGACCGCTCGGCAAAGATCGGTCCCGCCGACGTCGAGGTCTTGAGCGGGAGGCCGTCCGCGATCTTGAACGTCGTGCCGCTGCTGGTCGCGGAGATCGGGAGGTTGGCGGTACTGCGCCCGATGGATTGCGTGAGAAAGCCGAGGACGCTTTGACTGCCCTGCGTCAGGGCGGGGATGAAGTGCTTCCCATGGGTGCTGTCCGCGCCGGTCAGGTCGAGGCACAACGGCTGCCCGCAGTCCCCGTAGGTGAACAGATCGTTGATGAGGGAGCTGAGGGACTGTGCCTGGGCGTCCGCGGCGTGCAGCAGGGCACACGCCACGAGCGCGAGGGGCAGCGGGCTGGGGCGCATGCACTCTCGCTCGGTTGGAATCCGCGCCTAAGGTAGACCCTGCTTGGACGCAGGGGAAGTGCGGGGAGGGTTCCCGGCCCCAGGGGCGTGGCAACCCCGGGGCGGTCATGCCGCCCCGGGGAGGGCGGGTTCAGGGCTTCTGCACCCGCACGTCCAGGGAGCCGCTCATCCCGTCCAGGTCGATCCGGATCGTCCAGGTGCCCGCAGTGCCCGCGTCCGTCTGGATGCTGCCGGTTTGGGCAAGGCTCCGCGAGTACACCTCGGCGCCATTGTCATCCATGATCGTCAGCGTGCCGCCCCCGGCACTCACCGAACCGGACTGATCCACGTTTGCGGTGGTCCCCGACATTTCCCACTCGTAGATCAGGGTCTGGGAGATGTTGTCGAGCGCCGTCGCCTGAATGGCAAAGTCGTCGGCGTTGTTCGTCACGTCGAGCTGATTGTCGGGCCCGAGCACGTTCCCGCCGCTGCAGGCGCCGAGCGCCAGCGTGCCGGCCAGCAGTCCCCAGGAGAGTGGTTTCCATGACATGAGATGCGGTGCTCCTTAAGTGTTGAGGGTTGCGGTCAGTGAATGAGGAGGCTGCTCATCGCCAGCAGGCATTCCGCCGTGCCGGAACGCGTTTCCACATCCGGGGCGGCGAGCACCACGCGGATTGCCTGGTCGGCGCCGTCCGGACCGATGACGACGCTGCGATAGGTCGCGGCGGGGCCGAGGGCGAGGATGGTGACGTGTCCGGAGATCCGGGGGTCGCAGCCGACGTGGACGTAGTATACGACCCCGTCATGTTCCCACTCGGTGATCCGGGTGACGCCGGACCTGCGCTCGGTCTGCACAATGCCTCCTGGTCGTGGTCGAAGTGACAGATCCGGCACGGAGGAAGGGCAAAGGCCGGGCGCGCGCGCTACCGCTTGCGCTGCGCCCGGAAGTCCATGCGAATCAATGAGTTCCGAGTCAGTGTGGCGCGTGTCACGACCGGGGGGGATGCGTCGAAACGGGTCACCTATCGTGTTTCGATGCGGTCCGGACGGGCGCGGTCTCGCCTGGGGCGGCGGGCTTCAGGCGTCGCGTTTCCCCGGTGGCGATTCAGCGTTCTGCCCGCGCGTGAGCAGCCGCTCGGCGAAGTCCATCCGCTCGTGCAGCTCGCCCAGGTCCCCCCGGAGCGCTTGCACCTCGTTCCGCAGCTCTTCGACCAGGTCGTCGACGCGGCCGGGCTCTCCGCGGCCCGAGCTGGTTTCGAGCCGTCTGGCCTTGTACCCGAGGAACATCCGGAGGCCGATGAGCGAGAACGTGCCGAGCCCGAGCAGGGCGAGGAGCGCGATCAGGGGGTCGATGATCTCTGGGGGCACGCGGACCTCACGGTGGGGCCAAGGCGGGCTGAGCATGGCCTCACCCAAGTACGGGCCTCGTGGGAAGCGCGTCAAGGCATCCGCGGCCCGCCCGCCTCGCCTTCCACGACCACAGCCTGCATCTTGGGTGACGCCGCACGCCGGTCCCCAGCCCGGACGTGGTACATGTCGGCCGAATCCGGGAGCTTCGTTGTGGAGAGCGTCTTCGAGGTGCTCCGGGAACAGGCGCCGAGCAGACGGTGAACGGACGTGCTGAGTACGGCGTGCAGCGTGCAGAGTAGACAGCACGCGCCGCACGCGTAACGCATAACGCCATACAGCGAGAGCTTGCCATGTGCCGCAACATCCGCCCGCTGTTCAACTTCGAGCCGCCGGTGACGGACGACGAAATCCGCGCGGCGTCGCTCCAATTCGTGCGCAAGGTGAGCGGGTTCACCGCTCCGTCGAAGGCCAACGCCGCAGCGTTCGACCGGGCGGTGAACGAGGTAGCCGGCGTCGTGGAGCGGCTGCTGCACTCACTCGAGACCGCCGCTGCCCCCCGGAATCGCGAGGTCGAGACCCAACGGGCCCGCGCGCACGCCGCCCGGCGATTCGGCACGCCGTGACTTGACGGCGGCGACCGCGCGTGGACGTCCAGGAGTGGAACCCGGGCGCGCCGAGGAGCTTCATCATCACAGCGATGTGTGAATCTCGAGTGATCATGCAGCGTGTAGCGGAACGGTACCCCGCTACGCGCTGCACGCTATGACGCTACACGCCATACGGCGGTCTACTGCTTCACTCTCCTCGGCCGCAGATCCATCGTCACGTCGTCCACCAGCAGGTCCACGAGCCGGCCGTAGGCCTCGTTCGGGTCCTCTGCGCCGAAGACCGGGCGGCCGTTCACGAGCCCAACTTCCCCTACGGTCTCGGTCGCGCGCGCACTCCGGCTCCAGAGCGTGCCTCCGGTGGCCGTCGAAAGCAGGCGCACGATGAGGTCGACGGTCACGGTCGCCCTGAGCCGCGGGCCCCCGAACGGCGTCAGCCCCCCGCTGGGCTTCACGTTGGAGACGACCAGGTGGCCCACGAACACCGCGGGAACGCGGTGCTGCTCGCCAATCGCCTGGGCCGCCCGCGGGCCGAACTCGGTCTCGCCGATCCTGGAGAGCAGGCTCTCCGCGTCGCCCAACTCGAGGATCTCGATGTTCTCCTGGCCGGCGAACGCGGCTTCCGCGAATCGCTGGGTCGCCACCTCGTGCAGCGATCCCTGGGCGTTCTCGATGGTGAACGTGACGAGTCCCACCGGGCTGTGCGGCTGCAAGTCCAGGCGCGGGGCCACCCAGACGTACTTGCCGCCGCATGCGACGAGCAGGGATGACACCGCCACGAAGAACACGGGCACCCGCCGACGCCATGAGCCCCCGTCCCCACGCCGCCGGCTGGTGAGGGTGGGCAGGGCGTCAACGAAAACCGTGGGCTGCAGCGTGGTTGTCCCGGTGCTCATCATGCCTCCCGTGAAACGGCGCCACCGTTGCCGCGCGGCAACAGTATCGGACCTGCATTGTGCGAACGCAAGGCGAATGCCGACCGGCTCACGCTCAGTAACCATCTGTGGTCAAATGAGTTACCTGACGAAGCTGGGGTGCGCTTGTCCTCCGCAGTGGACGGCGATCCAAAAGCGGCGGCCACCGCGTCCACCGCCTTCCCATCCGCCCCATCCCACCCTACTGCTGGTCCTGCCTTCCCGGTCTCGGTAGGCGCAGGTCCAGTTCCCGGATCGACGCCGGGAGCCTCTGCCATTGCTCGCGCGTGAGGATCGCCCGCGCGGTCGCGTGAACGGCGACGATGTCCCCCCGCGCCTCCGCGAAGATCGGCCGAACGCGCTCGAGCAACCGCCCCGGCTCCGGTGCCTGCCCCTGTTCCCCGAGGGCGGCCCGTAACCGTTCGATCCGGCCCGCCATGCGCGTGCTCAGGGAGTCGCGCTCCCCTTCGAGTTGCGCGATCTGATCGGTTGTGAGGGCCAATCCCACCGAGTCCTGTTGGGCGAGGACGAGTGCCGCCGGGTTGGGGAGTGCCGCTTCGAGCCGGGCCAGCATCTCGGCCGGAGAGCCACCGCCCCGCAAGCCCGGACCCATCGCACCTCCCGGGCCGGCACCGCCGCCGGGGCCGCCCCGACCGCCGCGCAACGCGTCCATCGCCTCGCGGCGCCGATCGGGACCAAACGTGAAGCGCGCCTGGAGACCGATCTGGAACGGCGGCCGGAACGCCGTGGCCGAGCCCCCGGTTGCGCCGAACCGTTCGTTCACCTGGTAGGCAAAGCGCTGCGTCGCGGGGTCGAAGCCCGTCACGTAGAGCAGGGTGCCGTCCGGTCGGGTCTGCGTGCCCCAGCCCCTGGCGCCGGCCGACCCGTGAAGCAGCTCGTCGATGCCGCGCAGGAAGTTGAGGGTCACGAGCGAGAGCGCCAGATGCCGGTTCAGTCCCCAGAACGCGGGCCGCCAGTTGACCTGGAAATCGAGCGAGGGTTGCCACGGGCCGGTGCACGCGTTCCGCTCGGCGATGCTCCCGACCCGAGCCGAGAGACATGCCCGTGCCGCGCCCGATTCCGCGGTGACGAGCCGTGCAATCGCGTCGCCTTCGGCGCTGCCGGCGGGGAACACGTACGCGCGGTCGTTGCGCACGCCGTCACCGTTGATGTCCGATCCCACGAGCGGCGTGAAGGGGACGCCGGAGGTCACGCGCCCGATTGACGTGATCTCGAGCGACGTGCCGAACGGGTAGGTCAGCGTGAGCAGGAACTGGTGGCGCCGTTCGAAGTCACTGCGCGCCCATTCGAGCGTATTCGGGTTCCCCGCCGTCGTGGCCCATCCGGCTCCGCCGCCGGCGCGCGCCCCGCTCCCGACCGCGCGGGCCGTGGCGCCCTGATCCCGGGCGGACTGCCAGGTGTACGCCAGCTGTACCTGGATGCCACGCCCGAGCATCCCGTTCACGCCCGCGGTCGCCTGCCACGCCTCGCTCGCGAGGTCGCCGCGGATCTCGACGACGTGGCCGAAATCCGGCTCGATCCGCGATCCGGTGAAGCGCACGGCCCCGGTGGACGGCGCAACGTCGGCAGGCGTGACGTACACCGGGCGTCCACCTTCGACGCCAAGGCGGAACGCGGGCAGCGTGTCGAGGTTCAGATCCCGGTAGCCGGCCTGCCGCGTGCCGTGGACCCAGTTGGCGTCGAGCGTGAGGCGGAACAGCGCGGAGAGGTTCTTCTGGAGTCCCAGCGACGCGCGCCAGGCGCGGGCGCCGCTGAAACCCGGAGCGAACACGGTGACGGTCCGGACCGGCGAAGCCACGATCGGGCCCGCGCCGAGGCAGGCATCGGGAATGGCGGCCGTGTCGGCGGCGAAGCTGCTCCAGTCGGACGCCGGCACCTGGAGCCCGATGCAGGTGATCTCCTGGCCCACGATGTCGAGGCCGGTGGCGCTGTACGCCTGGCTCACGAGTCCGCCGGATACCGGGCTCCTGAACTCGCCGATCCCGCCCCGCAGGATCACGGACGGCATGGTGGCGAGCCGGCCGCGTGCGACCTGCCCCCCGAGAGCCCACGAGAAGCCCGCTCGCGGGCTCAGGCGCCATTCGGACGGAAGGACGTCGGTGCGCCGGCTGAAGAGCGAGTCCACCGCGGGATTGAAGGCCGGTGTGCCGGCAAAGGCGCCGCCCTCGAGCCGGGCTCCATAGGTCACCTGAAATGCCGGCGACGCCTGCCAGACATCGCCGGCGAACAGCGCCCAGTCCACCTGATGCGTTTCCCGCTCGGCCACCGCGAGCGTCCGGCGGAACGAGGCCGCGCGGTCGGCTTCCAGGGCGGCCAGCGACGTATAGGTAAAGGTCCCGAACCGGTTTGCGGCCGGGGTGTCCCACCGATGCTGGGACGCGACGAATCCGCCGATCTTGACCCGGTGACCGCGACCCGCCAGGAGCGACAGCTCGTCCGACCCCTCGATGCGGGTGGAACGGCCGGCGGTTGGCAGACCGGGGTTCCCACCGAACACGAGGTTCGTGACGCCGGTTGCGCCATCGTCCAGGGCGGACGCGACCTGGACGCGGCCCTGCGGCAGCAAGAGGTAGGGATTCCCGTCCTGACGGTCATGCTGAAGCTGGACCCGGGCGTCGTTCAGCACGAGCATCCCGAACCGGGACGACAGCGACACGAGCCCGCCGCCGCCCGCCGTCTCAAACGTCCCCCCGGTCTCGGGCATGGCAAGCGGCCCGAGCCGCGACGGGTCCGTGGCAGTCCCCCGCCAGTCGCCCCGCGCCGTAACGGTGTGGGCGTTGGACGCCAGGAAGTCGAGCCGGATCATCGCCGACAGGTTGTCGCTGCTCCGCCCACCGCTCGCCGGGGCCGTTCGCGGCGCGTCCAGGGAGTCGAGGATCGAGAGGAACCGGCTCACGGAGTCGGGGTGCACGCCGAGTCGGAAATAGTCCTGTGATGTCGCGGTCAGGATCGTCTGTTGCGGGTCGCTGCGGAGCCGCGCCTGGCCCGAGCCGAACACGAACAGACGGTCGCGGACGATCGGTCCGCCGATGCCTCCCGAGAGCTGGTGCTGGGTGTAGCCCTGCGTGTAGGGCGAGGTCTCCTCACCGGTCACGGCGAGGTCGTCGTCGCGCAGGGCGTACTGCGACGATCCCTGGATCACGTTCGAGCCGGCCCGCGTGGTGGCCGCCACCAGGCCCCCGCTGAACTGGCCACGGGACACATCGTAGGTATTCGTGATGACACGTGTCTGCCGCAGCCCGTCCTGCGGGATGCTCCCCGAGCCGAACAGGAGCCCGTCCAGGGTCAGGGCGTTGGACTCGGGACCAAGCCCGGCGACGGAGAACGCCGCCGCCGAGCTGTCCGTGGCCTCCACGCCCACGACCCCGGGCATGAGCGTCGCGAGCAGATTCAGATCGGCGTCGTTCACCGGGAGACGGGCGATCAGCTCCGGGCCCAGCACCCGCTCGGTGGAGCCTGGGGTGGGGCGCTCCGGCTGGCGGACGGGAAGGGGCCCCTGCCGCCCCGTCACCGTGATGGGGTCCATGGTGACGGCGCCGGGCGTCAGCTCGGGACTCCAGGTGAGCCGATCCTCGTCGCTCATCCGGTAGATGGTCTCCTGCACGGGTTGGAACCCGATGGCCCGGACGGACATCCGGTATTGCCCCCCGCCGTCCGTGAACAGGATCGTGTAGCGGCCGTTCTGGTCGGTCTGGGCCCGGCGGGTGACCTGCGTTTCGAGTGCGTAGGCCTCGACCGTCGCCCCGCGCACCGGGACGCCTTCGGCTGACCGTACCTGGCCGGTGAGGATGTCGGTGGCCACGCCGATCTGGGCCGCGGAAGGACGCGGAGCGAGGACGACCACCAGGAGCAGCCAGGACGGGCCGCCGAGGGCGCGGAAGGCGCAAACGGAAGAGCGGAGGAGACGCGGCATGGCGAATGGGCCCTGTCTGTCCATACGCATGCCGGGTGGACACGCGTTGCGGGATGATAGTCAACGCAATACGCTTTTGCGCTTCACTCCCTCGCCAGAGGACGCCGATGCCCACACCGCACGGACTCGACCGCCGCGCCTTCATGGCCTACTTCTCCGGCCTCGGCCTTGGAGGCACGCTCTTCCCCGGCGTGCTGTGGGCCCGCCTCCAGGACGCGAAGGGGATCACCCGCGACATTCTGGACGAGGCCGAGACGGTCGCGGGCCTCGAATTCACGGATGCCGAACGCGATCTGATGCTCGAGGACCTCCGGGACAACCTGGACGGCTACCGTCGGCTGCGGGCGATCGGCATCCCGAACCAGGTGCGGCCGGCGCTGTCGTTCGACCCCGCCGTGCCGGAGGCCGCCCTGCCGCGCGAGCGCCGCCGCCTGCGCACGAGCGCCGGTCGGCGGCGCCTGGCGGTGCCGGCGCCCGAAGCGCTCCCGTTCCTGCCGGTGACCGACCTCGCGGAGCTGGTGCGTGAGCGGCGGGTGACATCGATGGAGCTGACCCGGATGTACCTCGACCGGCTCCGGCGGTACGGGCCCACACTGGAATGCGTCATCACGCTCACCGAGGCGCGGGCGCTCGCGCAGGCCGAGGCCGCCGACCAGGAGATCGCTGCCGGCCGGTATCGCGGCCCGCTGCACGGCATCCCGTGGGGCGCGAAGGATCTGCTCGCGGTACGCGGCCATCGTACGACGTGGGGTGCCAAGCCGTTCGAGGACCAGGTGATCGACGACGATGCGACGGTGGTTCAGCGGCTCGACGCCGCGGGGGCGGTGCTGGTGGCCAAGCTCTCGCTGGGCGCGCTGGCCTGGGGCGACGTGTGGTTTGGCGGCACCACGAAGAACCCGTGGAACCTCACCCAGGGCTCGAGCGGATCGTCCGCCGGCTCCTCGGCGGCCACGGTCGCGGGGCTCGTGGGGTTCGCGATCGGGAGCGAGACCCTGGGGTCGATCGTGTCCCCCGCCACGCGCTGCGGGGCGACCGGCCTCCGTCCGACCTTCGGGTGGGTGAGCCGGGCGGGAGCCATGGCCCTCTCGTGGAGCATGGACAAGCTCGGGCCCCTGTGCCGGGCCGTGGAGGACTGCGCGCTCGTCATGGATGCGATTCACGGTCCCGACGGCCGCGATCCGACGGTCCGTAACGCGGCGTTCGCCTGGGACGGAACTGCGGGCATCAAGGGCCTGCGGGTGGGCTACCTCGCCAGCGCCTTCGAGCGCGATCGCGGCGAGAACGGCGCGGAGTGGGGGGCGTTCGACCTGCGCGCCCTGGAAACGATGCGGCAGCTCGTGCCGAACCTGGTTCCGGTGGAGCTACCGGACGGCGACCGGTTTCCGTCGGAGGCAATGGGGTTCATCCTGAGCGTCGAGGCTGCGGCCGCCTTCGACGAGCTCACGCGCGGCAACCGCGACGACCTCATGGTCCGGCAGGTGCGCAACGCCTGGCCCAACGTGTTCCGCGCCTCCCGGCTCATCCCGGCCGTGGAGTACGTCAACGCCAACCGGCTGCGCACGATGCTGATGCGGGCCATGGACGAGGCGCTGAAGGACGTGGACGTCGTCATCGCGCCGTCCTATGCGCCACGGCTGCTGCAGTACACGAACCTGACGGGTCACCCGGCGGTGGTCGTGCCCAACGGCTTCCGCGAGGGTGACGGCACGCCCACCAGCATCACGTTCATCGGCGGCCTGTTCGGGGACGCCAAGGTCCTCGCGGTCGCCAAGGCCTGGCAGGACGCCACCGACTTCCACACGAAGCGGCCGCCGGCCTTCGTGTAGGACCGGACGGAGCACGTGA
>DAINBS010000076.1:0-10944 GCA_036732805.1 Gemmatimonadales bacterium
GGCGTTCGAGCGGGGCTTCGACTTCCCCTTCGGGTTCAGCGCCATCACGCGCGCAAACCTGGTCACGCCGGAGCTGCTCGGGGCCATGCAGCGGGCGGGCCTGGTGCACGTCAACTTCGGCGTCGAGAGCGGGGACGACCGGATCCTCGCCGCCATCAAGAAGGGCATCCGCACGGACCAGGTGGTGCGCGCCCTCACCTGGGCCAAGGAGCTGGGTCTCGCCACCGCGTGCAACTTCATGCTCGGCTTCCCGCAGGAGGACGAGGCCGCCCTGGAGCGGACGCTGCGCTTCATGGAACACATCGCGCCGCTCACCGACACCTTCAGCACGCTCGGCGTGGTGGTGCCCTTCCCCGGAACGCCGATCTACGACGACTACCACGTGGAGTATGGCTTCACCGACTGGTGGCTGCGTGAGGACTTCAGCCGCTACACGCCGCCACCGCCCATCGAGGAGCGCGAGGCCTTCTATCGCTACTACACGGACGACGCGAACCTGGAGCTCGACTTCTTCCGCTACGGCCCCGGAATGCGCGCCCTGATCCGGGAGTGCCTGCGCTTCAAGGCGGAGCACAACCTGAAGGCGATGGGCCTGCTCCCCGACCCCGTATTCCGTCCGGCCCCGGCCCTGGTGCCATGATCGGCTGGGACCATCCCGCCACGGCGGAGCGCTACGAGCGGTTCTGCCGGCGCCACGCGCGCTACCGGCGGGCGAACGACGTGCTGGTGCGCGAGGCCGCGCTGGTCCCCGGACTGCGCGTGCTCGACTTCGGCGCCGGGTCCGGGCGCACGGCGTCCGCGGCGCTTCGGCGGCTTGGCCAGGACGACGCCGTCGTCTGCGTGGAGCCGGCCGCGGCCATGCGTGAGGCCGGGCGGCGCCGGCTGCGGGACGCCCGCGTCACGTGGCGGGCGGATCTCCCGGACGAGCCCGCGGCGTTCGACCGCGTGCTGGCCGGCGCGGTCGTCTGGCAGCTCGACCCGTTCGGCGAGTGGATCGCCCGGCTCGCCGGCCTGCTGCGGTGCGGCGGCGCGCTGGCCTTCGACGTCCCGGCGCTCTACCTGGGCGAGCCCGACGAGCCGGGCGGCGGCGACGACCCGCTGCTCTTCGACCTCGTGGCGCGCCTCGCCGAGGATCGCCCGGGCGATCGCGAGGAATTCGAGCCGCGGGCCGCGGCCGCCTGGCGCCTCACCCCGGCGGACGTCGAGGCCACGCTGCGCTCGGCCGGGCTCGTGCCCCGCACGTGGGCGTTCCGCCACCGCCTGACCCAGATCGCCCACGCCCGCTGGCTCACGATCCCCGTGCTGACCGACCGGCTTCTGCCCGGCGTCGCCCCCGACGAGCGCGACCGGCGGATCGAGCGCGCGCGCGCCGCGGTGGACGGCGGCTCGTTCAAGTGGGAACGCTGGCGGGGGTGGACGGCTTGGAAGCCCTGAACGGATCACCGCTCCCGCTGGCGGACGCCACGGAGCGCGCGTCCGACCCGGCTGCGCTCCGGGCGGCCGTCGAGCGCGACGGGTACCTCTTCGTCCGCGGCCTGGTCCCGCCGGAACGCGTCGCGGGTCTCCGGCGGCTGGTCCTGAACCACGCGCGCAGCGTGTCGTGGATCGATCCCGCCGCCCCGATGGACGAGGCGCGGGCGTTCCCCGGCGCGCGGGTCGGCGATTACCAGGCGCCGGACTGGATGGCGCTGCAGGAACGGGTCCAGTCGAGCGACGAGCTGTGGGCCGTGGGCGACGCCCCCGGCGTCCACCGGGTCCTGACCGCGGCGTTCGGCCGGCCGAGCTTCCTGTTCCTCGGGATGAACACCTGCCGCGTCGTCTCGCCCCATCCCGAGCTGGCCGCGCGCCCGCACCAGGACGCCCACTACGTCCGCCTGCCCGACGAGTTCGTGACCGTCTGGGTGCCGCTGGGCGACTGCCCGGTCGCGCTCGGGCCGCTCGCGGTCCTGCCTGGCTCTCACCGGCGCGGACTCCTGCCGCACCACGGAGTCGGCATCGTGGACGGCGGGGTGGACGTCGAGGAGGACGTGGTCTGGCACTCGGGCGACTTCCGGTGCGGCGACGCCCTGGTGCTGACCCGCCTCGCGATCCACCGCGCGCTCCCCAACCTGAGTGGCCATACGCTGCGCCTCTCCGCGGACCTGCGCTACGGGTTCCGGAGCAGCGATGCGGGGTAACCCGCCTGGAGCGACGCGCAGACGGGTCGACGTTTGCCAGTTCGACGGCGCCGACGTCCTGCCCGCGCTGCCCCTCGCCGCCGGGCTCCTCGTCGCCGCCGCCCGCAGCGACGACACCCTCCGCCGCGCGTTTGCCTTCGACATCCACGCGGAGCGCGGCTCCCCGGCGGCCGCGCCGGAGCGCCTGGCCGGGACCCGGGTCGCCGCGTTCTCGGGCTACGCCTGGAACTGGCGCTATTCGCTCGAGGTCGCGCGCCGGCTGCGCGCGCTCGACGCCGACGCGCTCGTGGTTTTCGGCGGCCCGTGCGTTCCGCGCCGGCCCGAGCGCTTCGCGGCGTTCCTCGCGCAGCACCCCTATGTGGACGCCCTGGTGCTGGGCGAGGGCGAGGTTCCCTTCCGCGCGCTGCTGCGCGCAGTGCTCGCGGGCGAGGCGTTCGACGCCGTGCCCTCGCTCGTCTTCCGCGCACCGGACGGCGCGGTCGTGGCCACCGGCCTCGCCCCGCGTATTCGCGACTTCGACGGCCTCGGCTCGCCGTACCTCGACGGGTCGTTCGACGCGTTCGTCGAACGACCCGGACCCGACGGCGCGCCGCGCGCCGCCGTGATCGAGACCAATCGCGGCTGTCCCTTCACGTGCACCTTCTGCGACTGGGGTCAGGCGATCCACACGCGGGTGAACGAGCTGCCGCTCGAACGCGTCCACGCCGAGCTGGAGTGGATCGCCCGGCGCCGCATTCCCTACCTGTACGTCGTGGACGCCAACTTCGGCATCCGCCCGCGGGACCTGGGCATCGCGCGGCACCTCGGCGAGGTGCACCGCCGCCACGGGGCGCCGGCATTCTGCCACTTCCACCTGACCAAGAACGCCACCGAGCGCAATCTCGCCACGGTGGCCGAGCTGCACGCGGCCGGCGTGGGATGCCAGGTCGTGATCTCGGTGCAGGACACCGACGAGCGGGTCCTCGTCGCGGTGCGGCGGTCGAACATCCGACCGGACCGCGCCCTGGCCCTGCGGGGGGCCTGCAACGCCGGGGGCGTCCCGACGCTGAACGAGCTGCTGCTCGGGCTGCCCGGCCAGACGCTCGCCTCGTTGCGCACCACGCTCGCCGGCGCCGTGTCGCCCTACCCGGGCGACAGCTTCTTCGTCTACCCGGTGCGGGTCCTGGAGAACGCGGAGCTCGGCTCGCCGGAGCAACGCGAACAGCACGGGCTGGTGACCCGCGCCGTGGCCACGACCGACGGCGAGACCGAGGACGTCGTCGTCGCCACCCGGACGCTGCCGGCGGCGGACTGGCGCCGCGCGTGGCGCTTCGCCCAGGTGCTCTCCGCCGCGTCCAACCTGCGCCTGCTCCACCTGCTGGTCCACCACGTGCGGTTCACCCGCGGCGAGGACCTCGCGGGGTTCATCGACCATCTGCTCCACGCGATGCAGGCAGCGCCCCGCGGGAGCGCGTTCGCCGAGCTCGATGACGTGCTCGAGCGTCACGGCCGGGCGATCGAGTCCGGGACCGGGCTCGCGTTGCCGGTTCCCGACCACGGTCCCGCGCGCCGCGGTGCCGACGAGGCGCTCGCGCTGACGGCCCTGGCCCGCGGCGACCGGTTCTGGGTGGAGGTGCGGACCGCGACGGACCGCTGGCGGCCGCTCGACGGCGAGCGGGAGGAGCTGCTGGACTACCAGCGGTTCATCACGGCCGTGCGCGGCGACGCGCCCGCGGAGCGGACCTTCGGGCGAGACTGGCCGGCGTGGGACGCCGCGCGGGGCAGCGCCCCGGGCGGTCCGTCCCGGCGGTCGGTGCGGGTGCGCCGCGAGCCGCCGCCTTTCGTGCACGCCCCCCCCGAAACGTTCGCCGCCGCCTGGCTCCATGCCGCGTACGCCAAATCCGGCGCGACGGTCGTCGTGGAGATCCCGGAGCCGGCCGTCGCGTGAGGCCGCTGGTCGATTCCGCGCCGCTGGCCGGCGATCCCGGCGCGCTGCGGTCTCGGGCCGAGCGGGACGGCTACCTGTTCCTGCGCGGCGTCCCGGGCGCAGCGGCGGTCGCGCCGCTCGCCGCGCTGGTCCGCGAGGTCGCTCAGGAGTTCGGGTTCGTGCGCCCGGACGCGGCGGGCCGCGCCGCGCCGCGCGTGCGTCCGGGGGCGGGGCTCAGCGGCACGGGCTACGACGACCCGAGGTGGCTCGCGTTGCAGGAACGGGTTCTCCCCGACCCCCGCTTCGCGGCCGTCGGCGACCACCCGGAGTTGCTGCGCGTGATCGAGATCCTCCTCGGCGAGCCACCGTTGACCCGCCGCGGCGACATCTGCCGCCTCGCGCTTCCCGGCGCGCCGCACCTTACCACCCCACCACACCAGGACCATTGGTACACGGGCGGGACCACGAATCTCTGGACGGCGTGGATCGCGCTGACCGACACGCCCCTGGAGCTGGGGCCGCTCGCGGTGCTCCCGGGCTCGCACCGACACGGCCTCGTGCCGCACCACGGCCAGGGCGACGGTCGCCAGGGAGTGGACGTCGCGGACGACGCGGTGTTCGCCGCCGCTCCCCTCGCCGCGGGCGACGCGATCCTCTTCAACTGTCTCACGGTCCACCGCGCGCTCCAGAACGTCACCTCCGACCGCGTCCGCGTCTCAGTGGACTACCGCTACCAGCCCGCGAGCGAGCCGATCCACGTGGTCCGCATTGACGGGACGCGCGCGGGTCCTTGAGGACCCGATTCACGACATCCCGTCCGGTGACCTCATTCGACGCGCTACCACGTCGAGCGGGTGCCCCCAGATCACCAGCATCCAGTTCTTGGCGCCGCCACGGCGGCAGTGCGGTGCACCTCACTCCAACCGGGTAGAGGCTGCTCGCCCGGCACCCCGCGTTCTTACACCGTCTTGATACCGCCGCGCAATCCCTGACACGGCCTTGAGGCGGGGCGCCCTAGCGTTGGATGCGAGGTCCCATGTCCGCACCCGCCGTATGGACCGCCCCCGTCTTCCGCGCTCGCAACCAGCGCCCGCGTCGGCTTGGCTGGCGGGCGGGAAGGTCCAGGAGACCCTCCAATGACTACGCTCGCGGTTCCCTATGCCCCTCCCAGCGATCTGACCGTGGTGCTCTCGCTGCTTCTGCTGGTCGGTCTGACCGCTGCCCTGTTGTGGGCGGTGGGCCGCCTGGCCGCGCGGCTCTCGCGGGACGCGTGACCGTCCGCCGAGGATCGACACAGTTGATGGTGCCGGCGCGACACCGCCGCGCAATCCGTGACCTCCTCTCGAGGGCGCGGACCGTGTCTCTGGAGTGGGAACCTCCGTGCATACTCCGATGATCTGGACCGCCCTCTGCTTCCTGCTCGCGACCGGCGCCCTCGTCGGACTGTTTGTCTGGCTGGTGCGGCAGTTCCTGAAGGTCCGCCGATGACGACGCCCATCCCTCCCTACGCCGCTCCCGACGATCTGACCGTGCTGCTCTCGCTGCTCTTGCTCGCGGGTCTGGCAGCCGCCCTGTTGTGGGGGGTTGGTCGATTGGCCGATTCGCCTCTCGAGGAACTCGTGACTGCTCGCCAAAAAACCGAGGCAGTCGACGGAGCCGTGCCTCTGGGCTCGGCAGCATGATCCCGGATGTCGTGGTGCTGATCGTCGGCCTGGCCCTCGGCCTGGCGACCTACGGTTTCCTGCGCCTGGCAGCCCGCCTCTCGAGACCCCAATGACCGCGCTGCTCTGGATCGCGGGGGCCCTGGTCGCGGCCCTCGCGGCGTACTTGTTCGTTGCCCTGCTCGCGCCGGAACGCTTTGAATGACCGCGAACGGCTGGCTCCAGATCACCCTCTACCTGGCGCTGCTCATCGCGCTCTCCCCGCCGCTGGGGCGGTGGATGGCGCGGGTGTACGCGGGTGAAGACCACTGGATGGCGCGGGTCTTCGGCCCGGTGGAGCGGGTATTCTACCGGCTGGCCGGCGTCGATCCCGCGATCGAGCAGCGCTGGACGGGGTACGCCGCGAGCGTGCTGCTGTTCAGCGCCGTTGGCCTCGTTTTCACGTACGTGCTGCAACGGGTGCAGGGCTTCCTGCCCCTGAACCCCGCCGGCCTGGGCCCGGTCTCGCCGCACGGGGCCTTCAATACCGCGGTGAGCTTCACCACCAACACCAACTGGCAGTCCTACGGCGGCGAGACCACGCTGTCGTACCTCACGCAGATGGCGGCCCTCACGGTGCAGAACTTCGTGAGCGCGGCGGCGGGTCTGGCGGTACTGGTGGCGCTGGCCCGCGGCCTGGCGCGCCGGTCGGCCGAGACCGTCGGCAATTTCTGGGTGGACCTCACCCGCGGCACGCTCTACATCCTGCTCCCGCTCTCCTTCGTCCTGGCACTCGTGCTCGTGAGCCAGGGTGTGGTCCAGACGTTCAACGGACCCGCCACCGCGGAGCTGGTGCAGCCGCTGGTCACGGGCGATTCGACCGTCACGCAGCAGGTCATTGCGGTCGGCCCGGCGGCGGCGCAGGTCGCCATCAAGCAGTTGGGCACCAACGGCGGCGGGTTCTTCAACGCGAACTCGGCCCATCCGCTGGAGAACGCCACCGCGATCTCGAACCTCCTGGAGATGCTGGCGATCCTGATCATCGGCGGCGCCTGCTGCTTCATGTTCGGCCGGCAGGTGAACGACCGCCGGCAAGGACGGGCGCTCTTCGCCGCCATGCTCGTGATCCTGATCCCGCTGCTGGCGTTCACGGCAATGGTCGAGCAGCGCGGGACCCCGGTGCTCGAGGCGGCCGGCGCGGACGTGACGGCGGGCGGCGGCAACCCGGGTGGCAACTTCGAAGGCAAGGAAGTGCGGTTCGGAATCGCGAACTCGACCACCTGGGCGGTCGTCACCACCGCCGCGTCCAACGGCTCAGTCAACTCGATGCACGACTCCTATACCCCCCTGGGCGGCATGGTGCCGATGTGGCTCATGCAGCTCGGCGAGGTCGTGTTCGGCGGCGTGGGATCGGGGCTCTACGGCATGCTAGCGTTCGCCATCGTCGCGGTGTTCGTGGCCGGTCTCATGGTGGGCCGCACCCCGGAGTACCTGGGCAAGAAGATCGAGGCCTATGAGATGAAGATGGCGTCCCTCGTCATTCTGTCCCCGGTACTGGCCGTGTTGCTGGGCACCGCTGTGGCCGTGGCCACGACCGCCGGTCGCGCGGGGCCACCCAACCCGGGCGCCCACGGGTTCAGCGAGATCCTCTACGCCTTCTCGTCCGCCGGGAACAACAACGGCAGCGCCTTTGCCGGCCTGGGCGCCAACACCTGGTTCTACAACCTGGCCCTTGGCGTCGCCATGTGGGTGTCGCGCTTCTGGCTCATGATCCCGATGCTCGCGATCGCGGGCTCGCTCGCCCGCAAGAAGATCGTGCCGCCGGGTCCGGGCACCCTGCCGACGCACACGCCGCTCTTCGTCGTGCTGCTGGTGGGCACCGTGCTGCTGGTGGGTGCGCTCTCGTTCATCCCGGCGCTGGCGCTGGGTCCCGTGATCGAACACCTGGCCCTGTGGGGTGCCCGATGACGGCCCGCCCGCTCATCAACCCCGCTATCCTGCGTCGGGCCGGCGTGGACGCCCTCGTGAAACTCGACCCACGCCACCAGCTCCGGAATCCGGTGATGTTCGTGGTATGGGTCGGTTCGGTGCTCACCACCGCGCTGTGGATCGCGGCACTCGCGGGTCGAGCGGACGCGCCCGCCGGTTTCATTCTGGCCATCAGCGTCTGGCTGTGGGCCACGGTGTTGTTCGCCAACTTCGCGGAGGCGGTGGCGGAAGGGCGCGGCAAGGCACAGGCCGAGGCGTTGCGCCGGACCCGCACCACGATTCAGGCGCGACGCCTGGCCGACCCCGAGCGCAAGGACGACGTCACGCTCGTCGCGGGCGCCGACCTGCGCAAAGGCGACCTCGTGCTGATCACGGCCGGGGAGCTGATTCCGGTCGACGGGGAGATAATCGAGGGCGTGGCCTCGGTGGACGAGAGCGCCGTGACGGGCGAGAGCGCCCCGGTGATCCGCGAGAGCGGCGGCGACCGCAGCGCGGTCACGGGCGGCACCAAGGTACTGTCCGACTGGATCGTCATCCGCGTGGCCGCGAATCCGGGCGAGTCGTTCCTCGACCGCATGATCGGTCTGGTGGAAGCCGCCAAGCGCCGCAAGACCCCGAACGAGATCGCCCTGGCGATCCTGCTCGCGGCACTTACCATCGTCTTCCTCGTCGTGACCGCGACGCTGTATCCGTTCTCGAGCTACCTCGCCGCGGCGGAGGGTCGGGGCTCTGCCGTGTCCATCACCGTGCTGGTCGCACTGCTTGTCTGCCTCATCCCCACCACCATCGGTGGCCTGCTCTCGGCCATCGGCATCGCCGGCATGGACCGGATGATCCGGAAGAACGTGATCGCCATGTCGGGGCGGGCGGTTGAGGCCGCGGGCGACGTGGACGTGCTGCTGCTCGACAAGACCGGGACGATCACGCTGGGCAACCGCCAGGCCACCGAGCTGATCCCGGCTCCCGGTGTTACCGAAGCGGACCTGGCCGACGCAGCCCAACTCGCGTCGCTGGCCGACGAGACGCCCGAGGGCCGGAGCATCGTGGTGCTGGCCAAACAGAAGTATGGCATCCGCGTGCGCGACGTCCACGCCCTGGGGGCGCACTTCGTGCCGTTCACGGCGCAGACGCGAATGAGCGGCGTGGATCTGGATGGGCGCCGCATCCGGAAGGGCGCCGCCGACGCGGTCGAGCAGTGGGTGCGTGGGCTGGGGGGCAGTCTGGCCGCCCCGGTCAAGGAGGCCGTCTCGCGCGTTGCCCGGAGCGGCGGCACGCCGCTCGTCGTGGCCGAGGGACCGCGGGTGCTCGGTGTGGTGCACTTGAAAGACATCGTGAAGGGCGGGATCCGCGAGCGCTTCAGCGAGCTCCGGCGCATGGGCATCAAGACCGTGATGATCACGGGCGACAACCAGCAGACCGCGGCGGCCATCGCCGCGGAGGCGGGAGTTGACGATTTCCTGGCGCAGGCCACGCCCGAGGCCAAGCTCAAGCTCATCCGCGAGTACCAGGCCGGCGGCCGGCTGGTGGCGATGACCGGCGACGGCACCAACGACGCACCGGCGCTTGCGCAGGCGGACGTCGCGGTCGCCATGCATTCGGGCACCCAGGCGGCCAAGGAGGCGGGGAACATGGTGGACCTCGACTCCAACCCCACCAAGCTGATCGAGGTGGTGGAGACCGGGAAGCAGATGCTCATGACCCGGGGCGCGCTCACCACGTTCAGCCTGGCCAACGACGTCGCCAAGTATTTCGCCATCATCCCGGCGGCCTTTGCCGGGATCTTCCCGGCGCTGGGTGCGCTCAACGTCATGCGCCTGGCGAGCCCGGAGAGCGCCGTGCTATCGGCCGTGATCTTCAACGCGCTGATCATCGTGGCGCTCATTCCGCTCGCCCTGAAGGGGGTCAGGTACCGGCCGATGGGCGCGGCGGCGGTGTTGCGCAGGAATCTCCTCATCTACGGACTGGGCGGCCTGCTGGTCCCGTTCCCCGGGATCAAGTTCATCGATCTGCTGCTGGTCGCGATGGGAGTTGCGTGATGTCCCAGGTCCGTCCCGCAACCGTCCTGTTCGCACTGTTCACCGTGCTTACCGGTCTGGTGTATCCGGCGGTGACCACGGGGGTGGCACAGCTCCTGTTCCCCCATCGGGCCAACGGCAGCCTGATCGTGCGTGACGGCCGGGTGGTGGGGAGCGAGTTGATCGGCCAGCCGTTCTCCGATCCGGCGTACTTCTGGGGCCGATTGTCGGCAACGGGCCCGACCCCGTACAACGCGGCGGCGTCCACGGGCTCGAACCTGGGGCCCACCAATCCGGCGCTGGCCGAGGCTGTCAGGGCGCGGGTGGCGGCGCTGCGGTCGGCCGACCCGACGCAGGCCGGCCCGGTGCCGGTGGATCTGGTGACCGCATCGGGCAGCGGACTCGATCCGCACATCTCGCCCGCGGCGGCGGCATACCAGGTGGGGCGGGTAGCACAGGCGCGCGGCCGCCCCGCGGACGACCTCCATGCGCTGGTCGACCGATACACGGAGGGCCGGACCCTTGCCCTCATCGGCGAACCCCGGGTGAACGTGCTGTTGCTGAACCTGGCACTCGACAGCCTCGCGCCCCGACCGGCGCGATGACGCCTGTCTGACCACTCACCACACGAGGTGTCCGTGCACACCGTAGCCCGGCGACTGCCCCGCGGGGGCATCGCGCATCGGGAGCGTGAGCGGCCCCGATTCGAGCCGCCTGCTTCAGGAGCGCAACGGGCTCCATGGTGACGGGGAACGCAACGCGGCGCCAGGTGGCTCCATTCCCTCTGCCGGGGGACTGGTGGTAGGTTCGCCCGCATGACGGCTCCTGGGCGCCCGGATCCCGACGCCCTCCTCGCCCGCGTCGTGGAGGAGGAGTCACGCGCCCGGCGCGGTCGCCTCAAGCTGTTTTTCGGCGCGGCGCCCGGAGTGGGGAAGACCTACACCATGCTCGAGGCGGCGCGCGCGGCGAAGGCCGAAGGCGTGGATGTGGTCGCCGGAGTGGTGGAGACACACCGGCGTGCCGAGACGCAGCGCCTGCTTGACGGCCTCGAGGTCCTCCCGCGGCGCACCGTCGAGTATCACGGCACGACGCTCGCCGAGTTCGACCTCGACGGTGCGCTGGCGCGCCGGCCCGGGCTGATCCTGGTGGACGAGCTGGCGCACACCAACGCCCCCGGCTCCCGCCATGCCAAGCGCTGGCAGGACGTCGAGGAGCTG